>NZ_JBTNDV010000029.1:0-1767 GCF_054510815.1 Arthrobacter glycogeni | reverse complement strand
GCCCCACGGATCCCTCGACGGAATGACACCGTCCGCGTACTGGAAAAACTGGACCGCAGGAAACCAACTAGCTATCGCATAGCCACTGGACTGCTAACGGGGGCCCAACCAATAGGTCCAACTTCCCGTACTGGATTGCTGCGCAGGGCATCATGGCGAACAGCGAGACCGACCATGCCGGTCAGAACGATTTTGGAATGACGTGCGGTGGCGGGGTGGTCTGCGGCGACGTCTTTGAGGAACCGGTCGATACGGCCGGTGCTCAACTCGTGCAGTCGGAGTCCTGCCAGCGCGGGTTCGATGACACGTCGGTAGGTGTCACGGTAGCCATCGATGGTCCTTCGGCCTGCGCGACCATTGTTCTCGATTTCGTCGAACCACAGATCGCTGAGCTCGGATAGCCGAGTATCTCTGGAAATATCACGTGCGGCAGGGGCTCGCCGGTCTTGGAACGAAGTGACAAGGTTTCGCTCTGCGGCAGCTCCACTCGTTCCCCAGGCTTCAACGGTGCGGGTGATGCCGTCGGTGTCACGGTATCTTGTCGTCGCACGCCAGCGGCCGGTCGGGTGTTTTTTCCGGCTGATCTTCCCCCATGTTCCAAGCGGTAGCGGGGGTCTTGGTGACATTTAGGTGTCCAATCGAGAGGACAACCAGGAGTCGTAGTCGGTGCGGCTGATTCGCAAATGCCTGCCGATTCGATACGCGCGGGGCCCGAGGTGTCTGACTCGCCACTGGTAGAACGTTTGCTCTGGAATCTGTAGCTGAGTGCAAATGTCCTTCGGGGTCAGCCATTGATAGTCAGCAGCTTTCGCGGTGTCGCTGCTTTCTGGGGTGGTGGCCATGAAATTCTCTCCATCCTTGTTGCCGACCCAGGGGCAAGGTTTGTTCCAGTTCATGGGAGCAAAGCGTTGGGACTGCATGACGGACAATCGAAGGCTTGCCGCCTGCGGCCCTACCGTGGCCCTGCAGGCGCTCGGGAAGAGGAGACGTCCAACCTGCGACACGACTGGACGTGAGTGGGCGCTCACGGTGATTACCATTGATGCCAGAGGTGTGGAGTGGTTGATGCGCTCGAACCGAATGCGTCATTTGGCTCAAGTTAGGCTGCAGGAATCGGGGCGGTCGCTCGTGGCTGGACGGGTTTGGGATGGGTACTTCGGGGCTTTCACTCTGCATGAACAGGACAAAAATCATCGTGGGTCTCGACGGTTTTGCAAATCTTTACTAGGTGCATCGGTGGGGCCGATCCAGGATGAGCTGGAGGCGCAGTCGTTTCACCAAGCTGTGACGCGCAACCTCTCGTCAATCGGGCTTCATCGTCCTGCGCCGCTGTGGTTACTTTCACCGGATCCTCGGCGACCTGTTGCGCCAGCCCTGAATCGTGGGAGGGGAAGTGTCGGTTGAAGTACGACGGCGGCCCCCGGAGCGCCCCCTCGACGTATTGATGCTCATGTTCATCAACACGTTCCGCGACCATCCGTCCTCGGCCGCGGCATACCGATAAAGAGCAGCAGGGTCATCAAGTTTGTCGATCAGGACCACGATGTGGCCCATGGCAATAGTCCAACAGGCTGTTGGACAATTGGCTTGCCGGTATTGGCTGCGGCAATTGACCTCGCGTACTGCAGATTGCGGTACGAAAGTCCGGTCATGTCAGGGTGGTTGGGCCCCCGTTAGCAGTCCAGTGGCTATGCGATAGCTAGTTGGTTTCCTGCGGTCCAGTTTTTCCAGTACGCGGACGGTGTCATTCCGTCGAGGGATCCGTGG
>NZ_JBTNDV010000028.1:0-1945 GCF_054510815.1 Arthrobacter glycogeni | reverse complement strand
GTCACGACAGCCGGTGCCCTCACCGCAGTGGCTGTCGTATTGCGGACGGGTTTTTGCCTGATCGCCGAGCTGCTCTCAGCACGCAGGGCACGCGGGCGACAGTTGCAATCATTGGCCCTTTTGGCTCGTCGGGACACCAGTGGGCGGTTCCTCATCCTCGATCACGCCGATGCGGCCGCCTATTGCCTGCCCGGACGGCGCAACGAAATAGTGTTCACCTCGGCGGCATTGGACGCCCTCGATGCGGATCAGCGGGCCGCAGTGCTCGCCCATGAGATGGCCCACCTGCGCGGGCGCCATCATCTGATCCTCGCCGCCGCGAACGCCCTCCACCGCGCTTTCCCTCGCGTCCCGGCGTTCCGGATCGCACGCATCGAATTACAACGTCTGGTTGAAATGGAAGCCGACGACCGCGCCGCACGCGGCAGCAGCCGGCTCACCGTGGCTACCGCCGTTGTCCGGCTGGCCGAAGCGCGCAGCACCCCTGCGGCGGCCCTGGGCGCAGGAGGCGCAAGCGCCCTGGCAAGGGTACGCCGGCTCACCACCCCCGGGACGCCCCTTGGAGCCTTGCGCACAACGTTTGCGCTGGCCACGGCCGCAGCGATGCTCGTACTGCCACTGACCGTAGCGGCGACACCGGCCGTTTCCAGTGCCTACGCGCAAACCTGCCCCACCGGGTTCCCCGCTTCCGCCTAATTAGGCGTCCAGCACGGCGCTCCACCCGCCCGCCGGAACACGCTGAGCGTTCCTCGGTCTTGGGACTACCAGCCTACTAAGGTCTATAGTAGGCTGACTGTTACAGGCATGAAGTCAATTCGAGGGCGGTGTAGGGAATGGGCGGATTCATGGACGACGGCATGATGGGCGGGAGCATGTTGGGCGGGGGTATGTTCGGCGCGGCGGTGATCTGGTCGATTGTGGTGGTACTGCTCTTGGCTGTGACTGCGACAGCAGTAGTCCTGATTGCCCGTGCGAGTGGCGCCGGGCACCGGGCCAATCGCCCTGCTACCGCGCAGCAGACCGGCGATATCCTGCGAACCCGCTACGCCAACGGTGAGATACACGTAGAGGAATACCGGCGCCGGATCGCCACCATAAATACGCCCACCTAGCCTTCCAGCGAACCAGCCCCCTCATAGATAACCGATAATCGCCGGTAGAGAATCCGCAGGCTGACTGCACCCTTGCTTGTTACCCATAAATTTGCACCTCCATGACCCACGTCCAGGGCAACCGCCCCGCGGCTTACAAATTCTTACGAGAAAGTGCTTACCCCTATGAACGATGAAGCGATGGATATGACAGCGATGGAAACAGTGATACCGGGCTGGTTGACGCCGGTGTCCTGGCTCTTTGTTGCGCTGGGAGTGATCAGTGCTGCGTTGGTGCTCTACGACATCTACGGTCGTCGCAACCGCCAGCCCAACGCAGCCATGGGCATCGTATGGCCAATTTCTGCCCTCTACCTAGGCCCGTTTGGTCTCTGGGCCTACAACCGGTGGGGGAAAACCCGCAGCAGCACACCGGAGGGCCCGGCGGCACAGTCCGAGAAGGATCTCCACGGCAAGGCGCTTACTGGCAGCACACCGGGCGGAGCCGCTGCAACCGTGGGACACTTCATCGGCGTTCCCCTCGTCGTCGCCAGCGGGCTGACCATCGCCGGAACAAACCTCTGGGTACTGATCATCGTCATCGCGCTACTTGCCATCGCGTTGTTGTTTGTCTATGAGTATTTCTTCGCCTCCCGGACCGGCCGCAGCACGGCAGGGAAAAACGCCGGAGTTGCGTTCCTGACCGCCACCATCACAGTCCTGGCCTTCGACATCGGCATGGGCGGATGGATGCTTTTAATGCACTTCGGCAACTTCATGCCAGCACCCACCGACATCACCTTCTTCTTCCTCATGCAGATCGGACTCGTCCTCGGTTTCCTCACTGCCTACCC
>NZ_JBTNDV010000027.1:0-5601 GCF_054510815.1 Arthrobacter glycogeni | reverse complement strand
CTGTTGTTTGAGAACTCAATAGTGTGCCATGTTTGTTGATACCGATTGTTTTATTGATTGGTTGAATTTGGCTGCATGATGCCATTTTGTGGTGTTGTGTGGTTGTTTTTGGCTGGTTTCGAATTTTGCGCGTGCCTGTTTGCTGGTTTTTCCTGGTGGTGGGTGCGTGTCTGTATAACATTTACGGAGAGTTTGATCCTGGCTCAGGATGAACGCTGGCGGCGTGCTTAACACATGCAAGTCGAACGATGATCCCAGCTTGCTGGGGGATTAGTGGCGAACGGGTGAGTAACACGTGAGTAACCTGCCCTTAACTCTGGGATAAGCCTGGGAAACTGGGTCTAATACTGGATATGACCGATTGGTGCATGCCATGTTGGTGGAAAGCTTTATTGCGGTTTTGGATGGACTCGCGGCCTATCAGCTTGTTGGTGGGGTAATGGCCTACCAAGGCGACGACGGGTAGCCGGCCTGAGAGGGTGGACGGCCACACTGGGACTGAGACACGGCCCAGACTCCTACGGGAGGCAGCAGTGGGGAATATTGCACAATGGGCGCAAGCCTGATGCAGCGACGCCGCGTGGGGGATGAAGGCCTTCGGGTTGTAAACCTCTTTCAGTAGGGAAGAAGCGTAAGTGACGGTACCTGCAGAAGAAGCGCCGGCTAACTACGTGCCAGCAGCCGCGGTAATACGTAGGGCGCAAGCGTTATCCGGAATTATTGGGCGTAAAGAGCTCGTAGGCGGTTTGTCGCGTCTGCCGTGAAAGTCCGGGGCTTAACTCCGGATCTGCGGTGGGTACGGGCAGACTAGAGTGATGTAGGGGAGACTGGAATTCCTGGTGTAGCGGTGAAATGCGCAGATATCAGGAGGAACACCGATGGCGAAGGCAGGTCTCTGGGCATTAACTGACGCTGAGGAGCGAAAGCATGGGGAGCGAACAGGATTAGATACCCTGGTAGTCCATGCCGTAAACGTTGGGCACTAGGTGTGGGGGACATTCCACGTTTTCCGCGCCGTAGCTAACGCATTAAGTGCCCCGCCTGGGGAGTACGGCCGCAAGGCTAAAACTCAAAGGAATTGACGGGGGCCCGCACAAGCGGCGGAGCATGCGGATTAATTCGATGCAACGCGAAGAACCTTACCAAGGCTTGACATGAACTGGAACAGCGCAGAGATGTGTTGGCCGCTTGCGGCCGGTTTACAGGTGGTGCATGGTTGTCGTCAGCTCGTGTCGTGAGATGTTGGGTTAAGTCCCGCAACGAGCGCAACCCTCGTTCTATGTTGCCAGCGCGTGATGGCGGGGACTCATAGGAGACTGCCGGGGTCAACTCGGAGGAAGGTGGGGACGACGTCAAATCATCATGCCCCTTATGTCTTGGGCTTCACGCATGCTACAATGGCCGGTACAAAGGGTTGCGATACTGTGAGGTGGAGCTAATCCCAAAAAGCCGGTCTCAGTTCGGATTGAGGTCTGCAACTCGACCTCATGAAGTCGGAGTCGCTAGTAATCGCAGATCAGCAACGCTGCGGTGAATACGTTCCCGGGCCTTGTACACACCGCCCGTCAAGTCACGAAAGTTGGTAACACCCGAAGCCGGTGGCCTAACCCCCTTGTGGGGAGGGAGCTGTCGAAGGTGGGACCGGCGATTGGGACTAAGTCGTAACAAGGTAGCCGTACCGGAAGGTGCGGCTGGATCACCTCCTTTCTAAGGAGCACCTCGAATTGTTGCATCTGTCCTCTGTGGTGGGTGTGGGGTTTGTAGGAGTATGGCCTATTGCGCGGGCGTTTGTTCCGCGGTGGGCTGCTCATGGGTGGAATATCAATGGATAGGTGCCTGGTGGCGCTGGCTGATAGTTGAGTACGGCTGTCCCTTCGGGGGTGGTGTGGAAAGGGTGTCAGTTGGTGGTGATCGGGTTTATCGTATGGCACACTGTTGGGTCCTGAAATAACAGGGCCCTGATTCTCGTGCGTTATCTGGCATGTTCTTGTGGTTTTCTTCCTCCTTTGTGGGGGGTGGCCAGGGGGGTGTGTGGGTGGTGTGGGATGGGTTGGGGTGTTGGTGTTTCTGGTTTTTCCTTGCCATGGCAGCGGGATCCCTTGAATGCATGCCGGTTGGTGTGTGGGGGTTTTGGTTGGTGGTGTGGGGTTGTTGGTTGAGAACTGCATAGTGGACGAGAGCATCTTAAAAATAAGAAGCAATTTCAAAAAATCTTGGTTTCAGACTTCGGTTTGGTGCCATGGTTTTCTCGATATGTTTTTTGATCTTTTGTGGTCAAGTTTTTAAGGGCACACGGTGGATGCCTTGGCATCAGGAGCCGAAGAAGGACGTGGGAATCTGCGATAAGCCTGGGGGAGTCGATAACCGGACTGTGAGCCCAGGATTTCCGAATGGGGAAACCCCGCCTGGCCAGCGATGGACCGGGTGACCCGCATCTGAACACATAGGGTGCGTGGAGGGAACGTGGGGAAGTGAAACATCTCAGTACCCACAGGAAGAGAAAACAATAGTGATTCCGTTAGTAGTGGCGAGCGAACGCGGATGAGGCTAAACCAGTGGTGTGTGATAGCCGGCGGGCGTTGCATCACTGGGGTTGCGGGACTTTCCGTTCTGATTCTGCCGGATCAGTGAAATGAGTGCAGGCGTATAGGTGAACGGTCTTGAAAGGCCGGCCGGAGAGGGTGTAAGTCCCGTAACCGTAATGCGTGCTGCCGTTTGGAGAGTATCCCAAGTAGTACGGGGCCCGAGAAATCCCGTGCGAATCTGCCAGGACCACCTGGTAAGCCTAAATACTCCCTGATGACCGATAGCGGACAAGTACCGTGAGGGAAAGGTGAAAAGTACCCCGGGAGGGGAGTGAAACAGTACCTGAAACCGTGTGCCTACAATCCGTCAGAGCGTTGTCATCCTTTCGGGGGTGGTGGTGTGATGGCGTGCCTTTTGAAGAATGAGCCTGCGAGTTAGTGTTACGTCGCGAGGTTAACCCGTGTGGGGAAGCCGTAGCGAAAGCGAGTCTGAATAGGGCGAGTGAGTGGCGTGATCTAGACCCGAAGCGAAGTGATCTACCCATGGCCAGGTTGAAGCGACGGTAAGACGTCGTGGAGGACCGAACCCACTTCAGTTGAAAATGGAGGGGATGAGCTGTGGGTAGGGGTGAAAGGCCAATCAAACTTCGTGATAGCTGGTTCTCCCCGAAATGCATTTAGGTGCAGCGTTATGTGTTTCTTATCGGAGGTAGAGCTACTGGATGGCTAATGGGCCCTACAAGGTTACTGACGTCAGCCAAACTCCGAATGCCGGTAAGTGAGAGCGTAGCAGTGAGACTGTGGGGGATAAGCTTCATAGTCGAGAGGGAAACAGCCCAGACCACCAACTAAGGCCCCTAAGCGTGTGCTAAGTGGGAAAGGATGTGGAGTTGCGAAGACAACCAGGAGGTTGGCTTAGAAGCAGCCATCCTTGAAAGAGTGCGTAATAGCTCACTGGTCAAGTGATTCCGCGCCGACAATGTAGCGGGGCTCAAGTACACCGCCGAAGTTGTGGATTTCAGATGATAGCTAAGCCGGAGACTTGTTCTCCTGAGTTCAGGCGTCTGGAGTGGTAGGGGAGCGTCGTGTGGGCGGTGAAGTCGCGGTGTAAACCAGCGGTGGAGCCTACACGAGTGAGAATGCAGGCATGAGTAGCGAAAGACGGGTGAGAAACCCGTCCGCCGAATGATCAAGGGTTCCAGGGTCAAGCTAATCTGCCCTGGGTAAGTCGGGACCTAAGGCGAGGCCGACAGGCGTAGTCGATGGACAACGGGTTGATATTCCCGTACCGGCGAAAAACCGCCCATACTGAGCAGGGGATACTAACCACCCGAAACCTGATTACCCACCCTTTGGGGTGACGTAGTTTTTGGTGGAGCGTGGGACCTGATCCTGGGAGGTAAGCGTATTAACAGGTGTGACGCAGGAAGGTAGCCGGGCCGGGCGATGGTTGCCCCGGTCTAAGGATGTAGGAGGGACCATAGGCAAATCCGTGGTCCTGGTTTTGATACCGTCTCTGAGACCCGATGGGCCCCGTTATGCGGGGATCCGGTGATCCTATGCTGCCTAGAAAAGCATCGGCGCGAGGTTTTAGCCGCCCGTACCCCAAACCGACACAGGTGATCAGGTAGAGAATACTAAGGCGATCGAGAGAATTATGGTTAAGGAACTCGGCAAAATGCCCCCGTAACTTCGGGAGAAGGGGGGCCTCACCCGTGACCAACACTTGCTGTTGTGAGCGTTGTGGGGCCGCAGAGACCAGGGGGAAGCGACTGTTTACTAAAAACACAGGTCCGTGCGAAGTCGCAAGACGATGTATACGGACTGACTCCTGCCCGGTGCTGGAAGGTTAAGAGGACCGGTTAGTGCCCTTCGGGGTGCGAAGCTGGGAATTTAAGCCCCAGTAAACGGCGGTGGTAACTATAACCATCCTAAGGTAGCGAAATTCCTTGTCGGGTAAGTTCCGACCTGCACGAATGGAGTAACGACTTCCCCGCTGTCTCAACCATAAGCTCGGCGAAATTGCACTACGAGTAAAGATGCTCGTTACGCGCAGCAGGACGGAAAGACCCCGAGACCTTCACTATAGTTTGGTATTGGTGTTCGGTGTGGCTTGTGTAGGATAGGTGGGAGACTGTGAACCCTGGACGCTAGTTCAGGGGGAGTCATCGTTGAAATACCACTCTGGTCATACTGGATATCTAACTTCGGCCCGTAATCCGGGTCAGGGACAGTGCCTGATGGGTAGTTTAACTGGGGCGGTTGCCTCCTAAAAAGTAACGGAGGCGCCCAAAGGTTCCCTCAGCCTGGTTGGCAATCAGGTGTCGAGTGTAAGTGCACAAGGGAGCTTGACTGTGAGAGAGACATCTCAAGCAGGGACGAAAGTCGGGACTAGTGATCCGGCGGTACATTGTGGAATGGCCGTCGCTCAACGGATAAAAGGTACCTCGGGGATAACAGGCTGATCTTGCCCAAGAGTCCATATCGACGGCATGGTTTGGCACCTCGATGTCGGCTCGTCGCATCCTGGGGCTGGAGTAGGTCCCAAGGGTTGGGCTGTTCGCCCATTAAAGCGGTACGCGAGCTGGGTTTAGAACGTCGTGAGACAGTTCGGTCCCTATCCGCTGCGCGCGCAGGAAATTTGAGAAGGGCTGTCCTTAGTACGAGAGGACCGGGACGGACGAACCTCTGGTGTGTCAGTTGTACTGCCAAGTGCACCGCTGATTAGCTACGTTCGGATGGGATAACCGCTGAAAGCATCTAAGCGGGAAGCCTGCTTCGAGATGAGATTTCCATACACATTTGTGTGAGAGGCCCCCAGCCAGACCACTGGGTTGATAGGCCGGACGTGGAAGCAAGGACTAACGACTTGTGAAGCTGACCGGTACTAATAAGCCGATAACTTACACCACACACACCACCCGTGAACGGCATCAAAAGACGTTCACACCAGGGCTGGTGTAAAAGATATGCTGCCCTCGTCCACTATGCGGTTCCCAACCAACAACACGGAACCAAACACAACAAAACACAACAAAATACAGGAAACAAATCTGTTCAAGTTGTAACCACACAC
>NZ_JBTNDV010000026.1:0-5973 GCF_054510815.1 Arthrobacter glycogeni | reverse complement strand
ACTGGAAACAAGCCCTCGCCCAACTCGCCCTCGCTTACCCCGACCGCATCAACCCCCACCTATGAAAACCACCCAGAGGCACCCCGCTTACACAAACAACTTGACAGGCTCCACGGGAGAGGACCGCGGCGAGGTATTCCTCGTGAGACCACCCGGCGTCCCGGGCCTGGTCCCCGAGCCGGCGGAACCCGTCACTGATCCGCGGGGCGCGCAACGTCCGGGCGTAATACTCGATCTGGGCTGGCGTCCCAGTCATGAAGCCACCTCCAGCAGGGCTGGCTGCTGGCAGTGGTCAATGCCGAAGATCTCGTCATAGACGCCGAGATCGCGCACCTGAACGGACTCCAGCACCCCGGCTTCCACCATGTCGGGTCGGTGGGCTCGTTGGGCGTGGAAGTCCCGGCGCATCACCGCGGCCCGGGCCACGTGGACAGGATCGGTGATCACCAGATGCCGCGCCCATATCCGGACGTGCGTGGCGATGACGGCCCCCTCATGGGTGACCGTGACCGTGTCCAGATCGGCGATGACATCAACGATCCGCCCAATAAACGAGGGGTCAACGGAGTAGTCGTTGGAAAACACCCGCACGTAGTAATCCCGTGGCAGACGCACCGTGTTGCGGAACACCGTACCCGGGGTCACCGGCGGCAGTGGGCGCATCTTCTGCCGGTCCAAGATGATCAGCTCATCGGGGCGGCCGTGACGGGAACGCGAATACCGGTGATTAGCCGTCGGTAACCACTCATCTAACTGGCCGTTGAAATCCGCTGGCGAGACGAAGTGCCGGCCCGGCATGAAACGCTGCCGGAAGAACCTGTTCATCCGCTCCACCATGCCCTTGGACTCCGGGTCCCGCGGCGGAAGCAACTTAATCTCCAACCTCAACGACCCGGCGAACGCGGCCACCGGTTCCGTGGGCCGGCGACGTCCGATGCCGGATTCGTTGTCCCACAACAGCCGTGACGGAACCGCCTGCGCATCCTGAAGCAGAGCCCACATTCCGCCCAGC
Organism: Arthrobacter glycogeni; assembly: GCF_054510815.1. Taxonomy (NCBI): domain Bacteria; kingdom Bacillati; phylum Actinomycetota; class Actinomycetes; order Micrococcales; family Micrococcaceae; genus Arthrobacter; species Arthrobacter glycogeni. The sequence continues at coordinate 4,961 of NZ_JBTNDV010000026.1, read as the reverse complement.
AAATCAGGGGTCGTCCGGGAGGGCAGCATCCTCGCCTGGATGAATCCCGAGAACGCCGACGTCATCACCAGCACCGGTGGAGTATCGTGCTGCCCCTCGCCCACGGGCAACGGCTCGTGCGGGAACCACAAATCGCACTGGACCTGAAAACCCGGGTCGTGAACCAGACGGTCCGCCGGGTCCGGCGGAGCATACTCAGGCCGGATCACGGCAACCTTCGCCCGAAACAGCGACGCCGAACCAGACCAACCCACCCGCTCCGCAAGCGTCGCCGCCGGCATCGTCGGCGTCTTCGCCAACAACTCCCGCACCCTCGGAGCGAACGCGTCAAAACTCGACACTCCGGACGCCCGCTGATACTTCGGCACCCGGCCCGACTCCAACGCCCGGTCCACGGTCCCGCGGGAAACCCCCACGATCCTGCCGATCTCACGCTTCGAGTGCTTGCCCGTCGAAAACAGGTGGCGTATCTCCGCCCAATCATCCAAATTGATCACCTTCCATCATGGTCGGTGGCCCTGTTTTCAAATGGCGTTCCTGGCCCTACTTTCAGCTGGCGTCAACAGTAAGTGATGTCGCCGACGAACTTCACCCCGGGCTGGTCCGCGGTGAAGTCGCGTTTCACCAGGTCCGGGACCGCGGCAGCCCCTTCGGCGTCGGCATGGGTGGTGACCCGGAACGGGCGCGGCTGGCACGGCACCAACTCTTCGGCGCGCATGATCGAGCGCCCCAGCTCCGGGGAACACAGCGTCCCCTCCGCGGCGAGGTCGGCGTGGATCCGCCGATACCCGTACGTCCCGTCGGCTGCCTCGAAGAAGTACCGGATACGCACCGCCAGTACCTGTTTGCGGGCCGCAGTGGCCGAGCGGGGCCGGGAGAGCCAGTCATAGAATCCGGAGGTCGATACGGTCAGCCACAGGCACATCTTCGAGACCGGGTCCGTGGCCCCGGGGGTGTTCTTTTGGGAATCGATGAACTCGTACTTCGCCACTACCGTGGATCCCTTGCAAAGTACGAGGCCGCTTTTTTCAAGAATGCGGCCTCGGCGCGGAGTTCCTGGTTTTCCCGCTTGAGTTCCTTCAGCCGGGCACGTTCTGAAACGCTCAGATCGGTTTCGGTCCCACCCTGGGATTCACGGTATTTCATCACCCACCGCCGCAGGGTCTCCGGCCCTACCCCGTAGGCCTTGGCGACATCCACCACGGGCTTGGATGTATCGATAACTTCCCGGGCCAACTCGTCCTTGAACTCCTGGCTAAACCGGCGACGCGATGCAGACATACTGCAGATCTCACTTTCAGTAGAAACCTCAGTTTAAGAGGTCCCACTGTCCGAAATCCCTAGGCCGCTCAATGACGCAAAAAGTTCGGGCGACGCCCATAGCTCCAGTAGGAGTTGGTGGGGCTGGCAATCGAAGGCGCTGGTCATGGTACGGCGGGGAAGCCGTAGCAGCCACCAAAGCCGGCGTGTGTGCAGGCCAGCCGGGATTCAAATAGTAATCCCCCTTGATCAGGGTCTTTCGACCCTGATCGAAAGGGCCACCCCACGATAGCCTGGCAGTGACGGTGCGCTTGAACACACGAGCATACCGAGGCTGACGTAGCCGATGCGCTGTGCGTGGCATTTCGTCACTATGGGCAGACACTTCCGACGGACCCAAAGACCAGGCACCCTCTCTGGTACCCATAACAATTTGGCACACTGGGACAGGAGCTCTCAGATTGTTGCCGACTCGGCGGGTCCCCAAGTCGACCGGCTCGTGCGCTCCTGTTCTGTGAATCACGCAATTGCGCTGCACACCAATGATCACGAGACCCACCCAGTAACGCTCGGCGTCGGGCCCCAATCGCAGAGGTGCACATTCATGACTAACAGGGAAAGTTCGAAGCTCACCGTCGTAGGTGCTGGGAGCGTGGGGACGAGCGTTGCTTACGCGGCGCTCATCCGCGGTTCAGCCCGCAACGTTGCTCTATACGATATTGTGACCGATAAGGTCGAGGCCGAAGTTCTGGACCTCGCGCACGGTACCCAATTCACTGGCGCGGGCACCGTTACTGGCGGTTCCGATCTGGCTGTGGTCGAGGGATCCCACGTCGTTGCCATCACCGCGGGTGCAAAACAGAAACCAGGACAGACACGCGTCGAACTTGCATCAGTCAACGCGTCGATCTTGGCCAAGATGATGCCGGACCTGCTAAGAGCGGCACCCGAAGCAATCTATATTTTGGTCACTAACCCATGCGACGTGTTGACCGTTCTCGCAGCTGAAGCCTCCGGCCTCCCCCCAAACAGGATCTTCTCCTCGGGAACTGTTCTGGACACGTCACGGTTACGGTGGAAACTCGCCGAACGGGCAGGAGTTGCCACCAGCAGCGTGCACGCATTTATCGTGGGTGAACACGGTGACACAGGGTTTCCGCTGTGGTCGGAGGCGAGAATTGGGCCGGTCCCCATCCTCGAATGGGAGACCGAGGGACACCCCCGGCTCACGGTCGACGAACTCGACAACATTGCGATTGACGTCCGCGATTCCGCGTACAAGATTATCCGTGGGAAGGGTGCAACGAATAACGCGATTGGTCTCTCAAGTGCACGCATCGTCGAGGCTGTTCTTCAGGATCAGAAAGCCATCCTTCCGGTCAGCACAGTTCTGAACGACTTCCATGGAATCGACGGAATAGCACTGTCGGTTCCATCCATCGTGGATGCCTCGGGTGCTGCGCCGATCAGAAGCACGCCCTTCTCCGAGAAGGAACTGCAGCTCCTCGCGCGGTCAGCCGGCGCTTTGTCCGGCGTGATTGAATCCGTACGTCGCTGAGTCAGATCTCCTAAGAGCCTGGAGTAGAGATTATGGGGATCCAATCTCTCGACCCATTCAAATCGCCCCTCCTTTCCGCGGCGATCGTGGCAATACCCATTGTCGTGTTCCTGCTCTGTCTGGTCGCGTTCAAATTGACCGGCCTCGTTGCCACAACCGGGGCTCTCCTGACTGAGATCCTTAGTGCGTTAATGGTGATCAGGATACCTTTCCCGTCAGTAGGAGGAGCCGGTTTTATTGGATCCCGGAATGCAGTCCGGCCCATCGCTTACATTATCGTCATGGCCGTGTGGCTCTACAAACTGGCAGTAGCCAGTGGTCGCTCGCGGTCATTCGCGCGTTTGTAGCCTCTGTCTGCCCGGATCAGCGTCTGCAGGTTTTATTCATCAGCTTCTCCTTCGGAGCGTTCCTGGAGGGAGTAGCTGGCTTCGAAGTTGCATTGCGATCTGTGCAGCAATGCTCGTTCAGCCAGAGTCCCGTCCAGCGAAGGCCGCAATGGTGCGCCTTGTGGCGAACTTCGCCGCCGGCGCTGACGGGGCGGTCGGGCGGTCGGGCGGTCGGGATTCCAGTGATAGTCGGCGCGCACGTCGGCGGGGTGGGCGTCATGGACTTGTCGAGGGATCTCGTCTTCATCCTGCAACCGATCGCTATACCCATACCTTTCCTACTGGATGCAATACTCCACGGTTGGCGTGGTCGCCGGGGAACCTCGCCGGCAACGGTCTTGGTCACAATTGTCTTCTCCGGTGGCCACGCTGGCTCGGACCTGAGCTGGCCGTCATCGTTCCCGGTCTGCTGGGGATGCCCACTATCGCCGTCCTGTGCCGCTTCTGGGAACCCATTCGTACGTTCCGGGTGAACGTGAAGGAAGCGCCCGATGCGAAACGGTACACGCCGCGCGAAGTCATCGCCGCCTGGAGCTCCTTCTATATCCTCACGGGATGTGCGTTCCTCTGGAGTGCGCCGTTCTTCAAAGCGCTATTCGTTCCCGGTGGTGCACTGGTTGGACTTGTCGCCACCGTCCCGATTCCCCGGGTCACTGGGGCAATCACCACGGCTGGCGGAGCTATTGTCGGAAACACCTACAGCTGGACGCCCGTCAACGCAATCGGGAGCGTTTTGCTTCTCGCGGTCCTTGTCACATTCCTGTCGAGTCCCACCAATAAGGCTTCAATGCTCATCGGCCAACTCATAGTCACGCTCAAAGGATTGGGGTGCGCGCTGGTGCTCATAGCCGCGATCCTCCGGGCCTCCATTCCCTACAGCCTTGGATTGCTGGCATTCATCAGCGTCTGGGCCTTCACGCTGTCACTCATAGGGATGGTGTGACCTGAGTACAGCTTTGACTGTCAAGGGCGCCGGTAGGCCGTGATCGTTGTGGTGCTGGGTGTGGCATCCGACCATCGGTTCGGATGCCCAACCGTCGATGAATCCACCGATTGTGTGCCCGTCTTCGCCGAGAACAGACGAGATCCAGAACATTTTGTTTTCGAGCGGTCGGCGGCGAGGATGGCACCTATTTGCTAACCACGAGGGTTTGCTGCGTCGCTCCTGGTTTGGGCTCGTAGCCGACGAGCAGCGGAGTCCATGCCAGTCGATGACTTGCCCGGTGGAGGCATTCCGGGGTTTCGGGGTAAGCAGGCCCACCGCCCCGCCCTTCGTGAGTTTATGGGGCCATACGTGGCGAACCTTCGGCGCAGCGGGCCCCAAACAGAGAAACCAAGATCCCTTCAGACTCAGCAGTTGGTGAGTCACGGCGAGCGGTGAAGACCCATGCGACATCTCGCCACTACGGGCGGTCCGGGCTACCGGGACTGACCTTTGGATAGGTGTCGGATCAGTGATTTGGCTCAAGGACATGTGGCGTGTACAGTAAGTCTAGTCGCCGCCGCTGAAGCGGAAAGATAGCGACCGACCCCTTATAAACAGCCTGTAAATGGCACGCTATTAGTGTGCGGAACTTGCAGGTAGGGACCCACCTGGTGGGGCTGAAAATCACGGAAATGGTGATTTGCTAAAGCCGCCAAGTTCGGGTAAGTTTGAAAAGTTGCTCCGGAGCGATGATGGGACTGTTTGGTTCTGTTTGGTGTCGGGTGTGTCTGTTGTTTGAGAACTCAATAGTGTGCCATGTTTGTTGATACCG
>NZ_JBTNDV010000025.1:0-6565 GCF_054510815.1 Arthrobacter glycogeni | reverse complement strand
GACCGGCCGCGTAAAACCCTCGGCGGAATCACCCCCGCATACGCCATGCAACAACTACTATTCGAACCAGAAACCCCTACCGTTGCGACGACCGCTTGAATACACCGATCCCTTACCTCGACGGCATTGTTTGAGCAGAGAGCAAAGGTAGAATCGCTGCCATGATGTCGATGCGTAAGGACCACCCCAATTGGGCGCCTCCGCCCACATTTGGACAGATAAAAGTCGCTTTCTGGCTCAGCGTCGTCGTGGCCACTGGATTCTGGGTACTTTATGTCTCGATAGTCGTGGACCGTGGATTTATCCAATCGATCTTGGCTTCGGTCCTCCCGCTCGTCGCTACCTTCAGTGCAGTGTCGCTCTATCTCAAACATAAGTCGTTGCTTCGACGAGGTGCTGCCAAAGAAAATGACCGCCGATCCCCCACCGCGACACTGGAAGAGCTCTAGGTCATCGATCAAGGCACGAGTAAGTAGGCCTGACCTAAATCACGGTTCACCACGGTACTTACGCTCGTTCAAAACGAAGAAAGCCCCAACGAACCCAAGAAGCACGACCGCTAGAACCAGTACCATCCAGCTTCCGTCAGCGACTCCGAGATAAAGTCCCAAAATCGTAAATCATACAGCGGGGATGGTCCACATAAAGGATAGGAACCTCATTCGTTCGCGATAGGTCCATACTTGCCCTCTTCTGGGAAACACAAATAACTCCATCCTGATTTATTTATTTGTTGCGCTACCAAGATTCTAGGGGATTGAAGTCTCACGCGACGTCGGAACGGCGGGGCCGACTCGATCTGCTTCAGCAGCTCATAGGCAAACCGGAGGCGCTCCTGTGCTGGCGGTGGCACAGGAATTGTTCCGTTGGCCCACTTGCGCGCCTGCCCGGGATCCTTGATGCCAGCCATCCCGGCAACGATGCGTGCGGTCAGCAGGTCATTAAGCTCACGGACTACGTCCGCGGTGTCGACCATCACCGAGTTCGTCCTGTGGCGTGGTCCTGGTGCGATGGTTATGGCTTCCATTCTTGGATTCTTCTCCATTACCAACGCTTCCTGCTCCATGGCGCGAAAATGCCTTTATTATGCCTGTCTTGTGCATACTGAGTTGCATGTCCCCGCCAATCTAGGACCTCGAAATCAGGAGTAACCAATCATCAAGGAGAGTGCGATGGCGATAGATGCGCATGAGTCTGCGCGGAGGGCAATGATTATCTATGACCAGAAGAAGCACCTAAGGGCACCAAAATCTATGTTGCCTCCCACCCACCCAGAGTCAGCCCATCCATTCGCCTGACCGACCATCAGGATCCGGGGCTTGATCGGGTGGAGGCTAGACGGCGGTGTTCTTAAGTCCGACGCCGCCGCCAGGAATACTGCAGCCGAGGTTGGAGTCAGTCAGGCTGTCCACGAACTTGACCGGGTCGGGCTTTCGGTCGGTGACGTAGTAATAGTCCCCTGAACCGGACTTAGCGATCGCGACGTAGCATTTCCCGGCTGCGTCGGTGTCCACGACCACACTGTCGGTGATGGTGATGTACCCGGCGGCTCTAAGGCCTTCATAGTCCAAATAGGGCCCCTCGGTAGAGACTTCATCCGGGTACTTCCGGTGATCCTTCTCCACGGTCGACTGTGCGACCCTCACGGTCATCAGGTCCTGCTTTGCGGCGTTATCCTGCGCCCAGGGGATCACCCCGAACACTGCGGCAGTAATGACCCCTGTCATGATGCCCAGAACGGTCGCACCGACCATGACGGAGGCCAGATCGAATTCGCCATGCTCGTTACGCAGCCTTTTCGGAATCATCCTAAAGTTGTGAATCATCAACGCTCCAACTGTTCGCAGAAACTACTGAACCTAGTCATGCGTAGGCGCTCTCGCTTGCGCTGACAGCCGTCAGGAGATTGCACGCATAGAGATCACCATGAGGAGAACTAAGGCATACTTCAGGAACAACCAGGCACCATTCGGGAATGAGCGGGAACAGGAGCAAACTATGTCGCAGGAAATCAGCAGGGATCCGGACACGCTACTTACCGTCCCTCAGGCAGCAGAGATGCTCCAGCTCTCGCCCAAGACTTTGGCCAACTGGGCATCAGCAGGCACAGGCCCACGCCGGGTCAAGCTCACAGCTCGAGACATCCGTTACCGCCGTTCGGATTTGATGGAGTTCATCTCCGAGAAGCTTGAAACTGCGTAATGGCGAGAGAAGCTTTGCCAGTTGGTACTTGGGGCAGGATCAGCAGGACCAAGCAGGAAAGCGGGCAATGGCGTGCTCGGGCGAGATTCCGTGATGCCGACGGAGTGACCAGAAGAGTTGAGGCGGCGGGAAGTACTGCAGCCAAGGCAGAGCGCAACCTGACACTTCAGCTTCGAGATCGGTCAGCTCAAACCGGTGATGAAATCACTGATAGAACACGCGTCAGCCAGCTCATGGAGATCTGGTTTGAAGAGCTGAGGAACTCCAACCGAAGGCCGCAGACGGTCGACGAGTACGAGCGATTGTCTCGGGCCACGATACTTCCAGCTTTCGGCCAACTGACAATTCGAGAGGTCACAGTCTCGAGAGTGACTGCGTTCGTCAACGAAGTAGCTGTGCGTCAGAACAAGCCAGCCTTGGCCAAGAACGCTCGCGTGCATTTGAAGCAGATAATGCAGGTCGCCGTTCGCCATGACGTCATCGCCACCAACCCGGTATCGAATTCTGAAGCTCCAAAGAAGCAGAAGAAGGAGATCAGGACTTTGGATGAGGGAGAGTTGCGTCGAGTCCGTCGTGCTGTCAGGGAGTGGCGCCGTGGACCGGGTGTGAAGGGCCCTAAGGCGACTGACTTTGTCCCTGATGTCGTGGACATGTTCCTGGCTACCGGAGTTCGCATCGGTGAGGTGCTGGCAATCCGATGGGATGACGTCGACCTCGAGTCGGAGAATCCTACCGTGACGATCTCTGGCACCTTGGTGGAGATAAAGGGACTTCCCCTGACTCGGCAGCCGTTGCCGAAGTCCAAGGACGGTCACCGAGTCATCACTCTTCCGCGCTTTGCTGTGGACATGCTGTTGCGGCGACGAGTGGAGATTCCGACCAACAACTTTTGCGACGCGGTGTTCCCTTCCTCGACGGGGTCCTGGTATTACCCGAACAACTTCCATCGTCAGTGGCGAGCCATCCGAGCGGCGCACAACCTTGACTGGGTGACGCCCCATGTTTTTCGCAAAACGGTGGCGACCTTGATTGAGCGTGAGCTTGATGCGGTGACAGCCTCGAAGGTGCTCGGTCATGCCGATGAGAAGGTCACCATTGAGCACTACATCGAACGGCGGCCCAACATCGCCCCGGACGTATCCTCCATCCTGCAGCGGCACGGTCCGGTTGGTGCTTTGGATGATCTCCAACACCAAACTTGATTTCCCCCCGTTTTCCCCCCGTTTTGAATGGGAAAACAAGTGATTTCAGGAGAAGTCACGGGAACGTCTTCACCGGCGTAATCCCCGCCATAGCTAGTATGCGGGACCATACGGGACATCACAGGAACGGGAAAGAATTATCGATCCCCTAACAGGGGGTCAGGGGTTCGAATCCCCTTAGCTCCACCAAAGATCCGCTAGAACAAAGGGAAGTAGCCCGGTTCTAGCGGATTTCTTGTTTCTCGAAAGAGGACATTCCCCGAGCTTTGGGGACGCAAATACGGGACCTTCTCGGCTGACCATAATCGCAATGTGGAGTTGCCGGACAACCTGTCCGACGACCTCTGAGGCTTCCATCGCCTTGTAGGAGTTCGACGGCGGGCGCTCGTTCTTGATGCTGCGGGACAAGCCGGCCAGCAAACCGGAGATCGCGTCGCCGGTTGCATTTGGCTGTTCTGGCTGCCGTTGTGCAGGCTGCACTGCTTCAGTCGTGGCTACGCTTCGAACTCATTCTCGCCATCCTCGGACAGGCACTCTGCCCGATCGTGGACGGCAACCCGAAGGTAATCTTCATCCAGCTGGGGGTTCGGGGTCAGAACGGTGATGGACCCGGGGCGTGCCAGTCCACCGGAGCCGGACCAGGACACGGCTTCTTTGAGTGAGGTCGTGTAGGTCACTTCGTCGATGCTCTTGACAAGCCCCACTACACCCGGAGGTCTTCTTCATGTCACCACACCACGCCGACCGTCACTAACCTCTATGGGTAATACAGCTAGCTCCTTCTGCACCCGTGCGCAGCCGGAATTCCAGGCGCCCAGCAAGTGGGCCGAGACTCCTAAGGGACGGTCGAGAACGAGTAGGTAGATCTATTAGGGTGCAAGCACCTACGATGGGCTCACCGACTGACGCCAATTCTCTGGGTGAACGATGACTTCATCGCCTTACGCTGCATCCGGCACACCGGCCGCCAACAATGAGCCGCCGCTCTAGGCACCTTATTACGGTGCTCCCTTCAAGGTAGCCGTGCAGCGATTCTTTAAGAAGTACGCCATGTTCTCCGGCCGTGCCAGCCGCAGCGAATACTGGTGGTGGATGTCCGTGTCAATCGTGTTAGGCACAGTTCTGAACCTCACGACAGGTTTTGGGGGGCGGAATGTCCCCAGCCGACGGAGGCGCCGCCAGCCCCACGGCGATCATCGGATTCCTTCTGAGTGCCGTCTGGGTGCTCGCCACCATTGTTCCGTCCATCGCTTTGACCATACGGCGCCTCCATGATTTGAACTTGAGCGGCTGGTTCCTATTGCTGTCCCTCGTACCGCTTTTGGGCGCCCTGGCCCTACTCGTCATGACGATTTTGCCGTCCAACCCCGCGGGCCAGCGATTCGACCGACCGGAAGGCTACTAAGCTCTACCGCTATCCCCTGGTCCTCGGACGCCATCCGCTTTGGTGTGCGCCAGGAACTCGTGTGGGCAACTGGTGCAAGTTCATCGCTACCGTCCGCGGGGCGATGACATCTCCCACTTGCGCGGGTCGACTCCTCGTTCCGCTGCGGTGCGCGCCCTGGATCATGACCACGACTGTGAATCCTGCCGACATCGTCCGACAGCTGATCGTTGACGGGCGGGTCGTCTGCACCTTTCTGATGAGCCCCCGGCGGGGTTATTTCCAGCCCTTCGAAACCTAGACGCAGGCTGACCTGATGGCCGCCGAAGCTCGCGGCGCACTGATCTCCCGTGTGAGCTCCACCCAGGGCCATGAGCTCATTGGTCTCGACCGTCGCCGGTCATCCCTGCGGAATTCGCTGAAACGGTTGCCAAGGATCTGCTCATCGGCCTGACCCGACTGCAGCGCGGACGGGATGAGGGTGCTGCCCAATCGCGGCCGCCGGCGCTGCGGCTCGTGCGTTGAACGGATGCCCCACTCCTGAAGGCTTTCAGATGTAACTGAATGGTGACAAATGATCGGATGGAAGCCATCGTGACGGACCCAGCGGCCCTCGGTCGGCGCATCCGGGAGCGGCGGCGCGAGCTCGGTGCGACCCAGCAGTCTCTTGCGGATAGCTGCGGAGTATCGAGGAAATTCATCAACGAACTCGAAGCAGGCAAAGACAATTCCTCTCTCGGGCTCGCGCTCAAAGTGATGAGTGTCCTCGGGTTCGGCATCACTGCGGCTCAGCCTCAATCTCACAACGCCAAGGACTATGGCCAGGAGTCCGCAGCCACCTTGGCGGCCCGGGATTATCGTTTCGCGCTTCGCCTCCTCGGGGATTACGCCGCTTCGTCAGTGGCTGACCGCCGCGCCAGCCTCACGTCGGCCCCTCGAATCGACGATGCTGACTATCTAGTTGCTCTCGCGGCCATCACCCGGTGGATCGCCACCACTGCCGGATCGCCAACCCCGGGATGGTCACTGCGCACCAAACCGTCGGAAGCGCCGATCCAGGGCACACCCCCTGACCTGGCGGCGATGAACGTCTGGATCCGCGAACGGGACCTAGCCACGGTATGAACCGGCCGGGACTCGAATCGGCGGACGTCCTGAGACTGCTTGCCGACCTGGAAGATCGGCTGAACAAGCATGGGGTTGCTCGACATCCAAATTGTCGGAGGAGCGGCCCTGCTCCTTCATGCTTGCAGCGGAGCGTCAGAAGGACATAGAGGATCTTGGCCTGATCGCCCTGGCCCTCGGTATCGAGGACGCCGAAACGCTAGTTCGGCTCGCCTATCTTAAGTACGGAAACCACTCGTTGCCACTGAACGCCAGTCGCGAAAACTATCTTCTTGTAGCCGAAGAGTCGATCAACGCAGCAAAGTTCAGCGCGGACGGCGGAGGCACCTAGCGGCCTTTGACGACCGGCAGTTCAGCCCATTCGATCGTGTACGGCGGGGAGGAGTGCTTCCGGCTCATGGTCCAGTCCGGCGGGGCGAGCATTCCGGGTGGCGCCGAGGCTCGCCCCTAGCCGAGGTCCGAGAACCGGTACATGAACGCTGCCATCGCGTCGCGGTTGACTGGGGTTAGTGCGCGGTAGGTCTTGGTGCCGTTGGGGCCATCCCAGCCGGTGCTGATTCCACTTTCGGCCAGCCAGGCCATTTCCTTGTAGAACTGCTGGGTGGTGGACACGTCGGTGAACGGGGAGGTGGCTGGTGGAGTGAAGGCTGGG
>NZ_JBTNDV010000024.1:0-14079 GCF_054510815.1 Arthrobacter glycogeni | reverse complement strand
TCCACCGCAGTAACCCCGAGCGGCACCCTCCCGGCGGCACCAGTGATTGGGACTGCCACGGCGGGTAATACCACGGCTACAGTCCGGTGGACGGCGCCAGCCGGAACCGTCAGCAGCTACAACGTACGGGTAGTCAACGCGGCCGGAACCCAGGTGGGCGCACTACGGCCCGCCGGGGCTACCGCAACCAGCCTCGTGGTGACGGGACTGGTCAACGGTACGGCCTACCGCTTCCAGGTTCAGGCAATCAACGGGGCGGGAACCGGGCCGTTCTCGGCACTATCCACCGCAGTAACCCCGAGCGTCGTCCCTGGGGTTCCGACAAATGTCGTCGGAGTCCGCGGAAACGCACAGGTGACACTGTCCTGGACCGCCCCAGCACCAAATGGTGGAACGGCCATCACCGGATACAGCGTGCAGGTACTCTCTGGCACGACGGTGGTCCGCACGGTGGCCTTCACCGGAACCGCAACGACCGGCCGGACTGTCACGGGACTGACCAACGGCACGGCGTACACCTTTCGGGTCCAGGCGGTCAACGCCATTGGCGCGGGAGCCCTGTCCACGGCTTCGGCCGCGGTGACACCCCTGGGCCCTCCGGGGGCGCCCACTATCCTGGCTCCCACACAGGGAGCGTTAGGCGGAACGTTGACCGCGAATGCCAACTGGAGCGCACCGGCTTCAACTGGTGGATCCCCTATCACCGGGTACCGGGTCAGGGCTTTGCTGATGTCGGCTGATGGTGTCACCCCAACGGGTACACCTGTCATCGCAACAGTTGGGGCAACGATCCGCACCCACGCGTTTACGCTTCCCGCCGGTAGCTACCGGTTTGAAGTTGCCGCGTTCAATGTGATTGGGCAAGGCGCCTTCTCGGCCCGGTCTGGACTGGTTCAGCCCCGGTAGTCACTGGTCACAACTAAGGGAGGGAGCGGCCGTCTGGTCGCTCCCTCCCTTAGTTGGCCGTCTGCCAGTTGGCTGTCTGTGTTTCTACCGCAGTGACCGGCTGTCCAGTACGGGACAAAGGCCGCACGAGGTAGCGTTCAGCCTTTGCTGGCGGCCCCCTCGTCGGCCGAGTCCTCGTCGTCGCGCTCGTCGAGTTCTTCCTCAAGCTCTTCTTTACGGAACTCGGTCTCCGGGTTGGGCTGGCCGTTCTCGACGTATTCCTCGTCGAGCTGACGGTGGACTTTGCTGTTCAGCACTTCCACTTCTCCGTCCGCCAATGGGTCGAGATCCTCTGGAAACGGATCTTCGGGCGCTAGGCGGGTCTTGTCATTCATAGCCCATACCCTACTGCATCGGCCCCTTCAGCCTCACCTGATTCGTCAGCGAGCGGCGGGGCGATGCAGCCGTTTCAGCACGCCTTTGGGAACGAACGGGGAGATGTCTCCGCCCAGGGCGGCCACCTCTTTGAGCAGGGTGGATGAGAGGTGGGTGTAGCTGTTTTCGGCCGGAATGAAAACGGTCTCGACGCCGGTGAGCTGACGGTTCATGGTGGCCATCGGCAACTCATAGTCAAAATCCTGACTGGAGCGCAGGCCCTTGACGATGAGGTTGGCGCCATGGGACCGGCAAAAGTCGGCGAGCAATCCTTCACTCATGGGCAGTACCGACACTCCGCGGAGATACCTCAGCGTTTCGCGGGCACTGTCGAGGCGTTCTTCAAGGTCGAATCGGTATTTTTTGGCTGGGTTGGTTGACACCGCAACGATCACCTCGTCGAAAAGGCTTGCGGCTCGGGCAATGACCTCAACATGACCGTTGTGAATCGGGTCAAAGGATCCGGGGCAGACTGCGCGACGCATGGTTCGAATCTACAGTGAACTGCGGTTTGGCACACCCGGTCCAAACGACGCGTCGCCAAAACCGCAATACTTGGGTGCATGAGTTCAACTACTTCTTCGCTGGCGACCGGCACCGCCTCAATCCCCACGCCGTGGCAACGGACGGCGTCGGGCGCCAACCTGTTGGCGTCCGACGGGCGGCTGGGTGTGACCATTTTCGAGGAAATCACCATGTTGGCGATGCGGCATGGCGCCATCAACCTGGGTCAGGGCTTCCCTGACGAGGACGGCCCCGCCGAGATTCTCGATGCTGCTCGCGCAGCCATTGCCGCCGGCGCCAACCAGTATGCGCCGGGGCAGGGTCTGCCGGTGCTGAGGGAGTCGATCGCTGCCCACCAGGAACGGTTTTACGGGCTGACCCCCGATCCTGAGACGGAGACGATTGTGAGTACCGGCGCCACCGAGGGCATTGCGTCGGCGCTGTTGGCGCTGGCCGGACCGGGTGATGAGGTGCTCACCTTTGAGCCGTTCTATGACTCCTATGGTGCGATGATCGGTCTGAGCGGTGCCGCCCACACGACGGTTGCGTTGTCGGCCCCCGATTTTCAGCCCGATCTTGACGCTTTGGAGCGGGCTGTCACCCCGAACACCAGGATTATCCTGCTCAACAACCCTCACAACCCGACGGGGACGGTCTTCACGCGGGCGGTGCTGCAGAAGATTGTCGATCTGGCGGTGATCCATGATGCGGTGATCGTGACCGACGAGGTGTATGAGCACCTGACCTTTGGCGTCGCGCATGTGCCGATCGCAACGTTGCCGGGCGCCGCCGACCGGACCCTCACTATCTCGTCCGCCGGCAAAACGTTCTCGGTCACCGGCTGGAAAATCGGGTGGATTACCGGGCCGAGGGAACTTATTTCGGCGGTTCGGACGGTGAAAACCTTCCTCACCTATAGCTCCGGTACTCCGTTTCAGAGTGCTGTGGCGCATGGGCTGGGTCTTGGTGATGAGTTTTACGCGTCGACCGCCGCTACTCTGCAGCGGAAGCGGGACATTCTGAGCACAGGGCTGAAGGCTGCGGGTTTTGACGTCTTTACGCCGCAGGGCACCTACTTTGTGAATGTTGATACTGCACCGCTGGGGATCTCCGATGCCACCGCCCTGGCGAGACGTTTGCCTGAACTGCTGGGAGTTGCTGCCATCCCGGTGGCAGTGTTTTGTCATCCCGACGGCGCTGCCCGCACCAGCTCGTTGTTGAGGTTTGCGTTCTGCAAGAAATTCGAGGTGCTCGAAGAAGCGGCCGAGCGTTTGGCCACGCTGCGGTCGCGGCTATGAACGGCGGCGGTATGAGCGGCGGCTTGATAAAGGGTGTCGAGGTCGGCCCGGATGAGGACGGCTGGGTCCCAACCCTGCACCTTGCCGGCAGTGGCCAGCTCGCCGAGATCGACGAGGATGCGTTTACCGAGGGCGCTTTCATTCTCAGTATTGGTGGTGCCCAACAATCGCATGTGGATCTGGGAAACCCGGGCAACGTTTTTTATGAGTATTTGCGGCGTATCGCGAATGTGCTGGATATTTTCAAACCCGCTGGCGAGACAATCCGGGTGCTTCACCTGGGTGCCGGAGCGCTGACGTTGGCGCGGTATGTGCAGGCGAAGCGGCCTGGCTCGGAACAGGTAGCGGTAGAACTGGAACGCAAGCTGCTGGACTTTGTGCTGGAGCATCTGCCGCTGCCGGAGGGCACCAGATGTTCGGCGGTGATCGACGACGCCCGCGCCGCCCTCGACCGGTTCGAGCCGTCCTCCTTCGACGCAGTGGTGCTCGACGTCTTTGCGGGCGCCGATGCTCCGGCTCATCTCACCGACGAAGGTTTTTACCGGGAGTTGATGGCACTCGTGGCACCCGGTGGCGTCGTGCTGGTCAATGTGGGCGACGATCCGCCGTTGACCTTTGCCCGTGCGCAGGCTCGGTTATTGCGGGGGGCAGCCGACGACGTCGCGCTGCTGGCCGACGCGGGAATGGTCAACGGGCAGATGGCGGGGAACGTTGTGCTGGTAGGCACTGCTGGTTCCTGGCCATCCGAGTGGATCCCTGCTTTAGTGGCTGCGGGTCCGCATCCGGGTGTGGTGGTGACCGGACCCGACCTGGAGTCGTTTTGTGGGGCAAAGCAGTAGCTACCCTTTCCGGGGCTAATCTCACCTCAATACGGCACCAATAAATGCGCTAATTTATTGTGCGCTATCAAATGACCTTTAGCCGGTGCCTTTTCTTCGAGACAGCAGTACCGTTGATTTCAACCACAACGGCTACTGGCTATCACTGGAGGAATTATGACCACCGAGGTTGCGACAGTCTCAGATTGCAGTGTAAATTCCTGCTCCTTCAATCATGATGGCTGCAACGCCTATGCCATCACCGTCGGAGGTAGCCAAGATCATGCCTCCTGCGCGACCTTCATCGATACCTCAGCTACGGGCGGCCTGCCGGTGGTGCTGGCCCATGTCGGCGCCTGCCAGCGGATTGAGTGCGTCTTCAACGACCACCTGATGTGCGGCAAGGCTGACGTGAAGATCGGGATCGGCGCTGACGCCGCCGACTGTCTGTCGTATCAGCGCCAATAACTGACGCTGACTGGCTTCTGGCGAGCCAGTTGGTCCGCGTCCGACGACCGCTGAACCTGTGACTATCTGGACGATGGACCAGCCGCTGGTGTGAGTGATTCGCTCGCACCTTGGAACCATCAATCATGGTGGTAGTTCTTCGGATCCGTCGCCGGTCGGCGTCCAGATCGGGTATTAGCTGCCAGAGAAAACGTTGACCTCCACTGAGGTGGGAATGTTCTGCACTCCAGTCTGGTCCCCGCAGGCGACGATACTCCTCATGACGATGAAAGCGATAACGCCGAATTTGACCGGCCTGATCGAGCTTATGCATTCAGGCTTTTGCGCTGTCGCAAAAGTTGGCAGACCGGAAAGTATGCCGGACTCGATATTGAGACGTTTCCGCACCTCGTTGCTCACCAATATTCCCCGAATTGTGCCGTCGATTGGTGCAGGTTGTCGACGGCGCATTGACTCATGGAAGCCGTCCGAGAACAGCTCAGTGGCCCTTGACGCAGCAGGCTGCGACAACGTCTGCATCGACCGTCGTTCCGCTCGCATCAGTCCCTAGCGCCCGTGTTCTGCGACACGTATTCGTGTGAACGAAGCGTGGCGGGGATTCACCCCGGATGAGAATTCTCTCATAAGCGCCTCACGAACGTCTCATAGGCGACTGACTAGATGGAGACCCTGCAACAGTTACATCACCGCAGAGAAAGATTGGTCGCCGTCATGGAGAAGCATTCGCCTCAGCAGTCAGTGAGAGAAAAATCCGGAGAGGAGATGTCCGCGGCACTGTCCGCGCAGGAGCAGTCCGTCAAAGAGCTGTCCGTCAAAGAGCTGTCCCCGAAAGAGCTGTCTTCCAAGGAACTCCGGGTTGTGTTGTACTCGCACGACTCCCAGGGTCTCGGGCATACCCGACGAAATCTGGCGCTGGCGCACTCTCTCACGGCGAACCTTCCGGAACTGACCGGCCGTACGGTGACCGGGCTGCTGGTAACCGGCGAATCCCAGGCCACCCGGTTTGATAGCCCCGATGACTGGGATTGGGTGGTGCTTCCCGGCATTTCTAAAGGCAGCGGCGGTTACACCCCCCGCAACCTGGCAATTAAACAGTCCAAACTCATCCGGCTTCGGTCGCAGATCATGGATGCTGTGCTGTCGGAGTTTCGGCCCCATTTGGTGGTGGTGGATCGCCACGCATTCGGCGTCGATAAGGAACTCATTCGGGCCCTCTCTGAGCTGAAGAAGGCCCGGCCCGACTGCAAAGTGGTGTTGGGTCTGCGCGAAATCCTGGACACCCCCAAGGTGGCACGGCGGGAGTGGAAGGCCCTCGGCGACCTGAATCGTCTGCGCGACTACTTCGATGAACTGTGGGTGTACGGAGACCCAGCAATTCATGATCCGGTGAAGTCCGGCGAAATTCCCGGCAAGTTGGCGTCAATGGTGCGCTATACCGGGTATCTGGCGGCGGGCAGACAGTCGCGACGTCGTACCAGCACAACTGGGAAACCCTATGTATTGACGATGGCCGGTGGCGGATCCGATGGTCGGGCCGTTCTGCTGACCGCAGCCAAGGCGACAGTCCCCTACGGCTACGAGCACCTGATTGTCACCGGACCCCAGATGCCCAAGCAGGATCGAGTGCTGATCGAGCGGTCGGCAGCACCGGGCACCCGCGTTGTTTCGATGGTGCGGGACGGTCTGGCGGAGATGAGGGAGGCCGCGGCGATTGTGTCGATGGGCGGTTACAACTCGGTGTGCGAAATCATGAGCACCAACACCCCAGCACTGGTGGTCCCCCGGGTCAGTCCTCGCAGTGAACAGCTGATTCGTGCCGAGTCGTTGGCCCGGCATGAGCTGACCGATATGTGCCATCCCGATGAGTTCTCTCCCGAGGTGCTGACTGACTGGTTTAACGCGGTGGTGGGGACCCCGTCGCAACGCGTCGACGTCGACCTCAACGGGCTCCAGACGGTTGGTGGCTACGCGGCCGAGCTGCTTGGCTTCACCGTTCCGGCGTCAGATACCGACCTTCTCGACGATTGGCAGACCCGTGCAGCCGTCTAACTCCAACCGCACCGGATACATCCTGAAAATCTATCCCCGGTTTTCCGAGACCTTCATCGTCACCGAGATTCTGGCTCGCGAAGCCGCCGGCGATGAACTGGAAATCTTTTCGCTCAGGCCGCCAATCGATCCGCGGTTTCACCCCGAGCTAGCCCGGGTGCAAGCCCCGGTCACGTATATTTCCAAGCCGGCCAAGCTAGCCGAAGGTTGGGCCATCCTGGCCGCGGCAGACGGTGTGATCCCCGACTTCGGCGAACGGTTTGCCCGGCTGCTCCCCGACCTCGCCGGACTGGATGCGGGTGAGGTCCACCAAGGGGTGGAACTTGCCACGAGGCTTTGCCAGCGAGGCATCACCCACGTGCACGCCCATTTCGGGTCGCTTGCGGCGCGCACCGCGAAAATTGCGTCGGACCTGACCGGGATTCCGTTCTCTTTTACCGCCCACGCCAAGGACATCTTCCACGAGGACGTGGACCTGGACGTGTTACGCACCTTGATTGGCGCGGCGCACCACGTGGTGACAGTCAGCGATTTCAACCTGGCCTTCCTTGAGCGACTTTTTCCTGAGCAGCTGGGTCGAACTCGTCTGGTCTACAACGGGCTCGAACTGGACCGTTTTCCCTTTGTTGCCCCAGCAGTTCCCGGACCGGTGTTACGGGTTGCCGCCGTCGGCCGGCTGGTGGAGAAGAAGGGCTTCAGTCTGCTGATCGATGCTGTGGCGGAACTGGTGCGCCGCGGAGTAGCACTCCAAGTCCGGATTGCCGGTGGCGGCGAACTCCGCGACGAATTGGCTCAGCAGATTGCTGAACACGATCTGGGGTCGACCATCACGCTGCTGGGTCCGCGGACTCAGGCCGAAGTGGTGGCGCTATTGCGGTGGGCTGACGTCTTCACGGCGCCGTGTGTGGTGGGCCAGGATGGCAACGCCGATGGTCTGCCGACTGTGCTGCTTGAGGCGATGGCGATGGGAGTGCCGTGCATTGCCAGCGATGTAACGGGGATTCCTGAGGTGATCAGCACTACCGGCGGTGTGTCTGGTTCAAGAGTAGGGCCGGGTGATGGGTCGCAGACCGGAATCCTGGTGCGCAGCGGCGTACTCACTGAGTTGGTTGACGCTCTGGTGACCGTTGCGTCGTCGACCTTTGATCGTCAGGCTGTTGCCCGCTCGGCACGCCACGTGATCGAGCAGTCCTTCGACTGCCACCGTCAGGCGGCGAGACTGCAGGAACTTCAGACGGGCGCCTCGGGTGCCCGCGTTCTGGAGGCGGCGGTGGCTCTCTCATGATGCGTCTTGCCTATCTATGCCTTGATCCGGGGGTGCCGGTGTTTGGATCCAAAGGTGCTTCGGTCCATGTGCAGGAGATCATTCGTAGCTGGCGTGCCCGCGGCGCCGAGGTGACCATCTACTGCACCAGGCCGGGAACGGATATTCCGGCCGATCTTGCCGATGTCCCTGTGGTGGTCCACAGCATCCCCAAAGGCAGCGGCGTTGAGCGTGAACTCGCCCAGGCTGCTGCTGCGAAGATGCTTGCCGAACGGGTCGTCTCCGACGGCGCCACAGCGGTCTACGAACGCTATTCGCTGTTCAGCGACGCTCTGGCACGCATCACGACGGCGCTGGACATTCCCGGCTTTCTTGAGGTCAATGCGCCCCTGATCGACGAGCAGCGGATCCACCGATCGCTGGTTGACGAGGGTGCTGCACTTGATGCGCTGAACCGTCAGGTGGCTGCGGCCGCACGGACGGTCTGCGTGTCGGAGCCGGTGGCCAGTTGGGTGCGGGGACGGGTGTCCGCCGAGCATCATCCGAAGGTGGCCGTGGTGCCCAACGGCGTCAACGTCAACCGGATTCAGCCGACCCCCGAGACATCCGGCATCCCGGTGGTCGTGTTTGTGGGGACGCTGAAGCCGTGGCACGGCGTAGAGACCCTGATCGAGGCGAAGGCTGCCGCAGCGACCGACTGGGCGTTGAAGATTGTCGGCGACGGGCCGGAAGGTCCGAGGCTTCGCGCACTTGCTGCAACCCATGGGGCAGCCGTTGAGTTCACCGGCGCCATCACTCCCGAGCTCATTCCAGCAGCACTGGCTGGCTGTGCCGTCGCTACGGCTCCCTATCCAGCCATGGACGATGCCAACGATCAGTACTTCTCGCCGCTGAAGATCTACGAATATTGTGCCGCAGGGTTGCCGGTGGTGGCGTCGCGGGTGGGGCAGGTGCCGTCGATCATTGACGACGGCGTGACCGGACTCCTGGTGGATCCGTCCAGTCCCGCTGCACTCGCGAAGGCGATCGACGATCTGACCGGAGCTCCGCTCGCCCGGGCCGCAATGTCGGATGCCGCCCGTAGCATGGCCACCGATCATCACAGCTGGGACAGCGTGTTGGATCGCATCACCGAAGGGGTCCTGTTATGACCATCTCCAAGACTCCGCTGACCCGGGAATCAGTGACCCCTCCGGCTCAGGAAAACGTCGGTACGCCGGGCGTCGTCAGGGTCCCCCAACCGACCAGCGCGCCGACGATTGGCCCGAAGCGGGAGCGAAGCCCGCTGCGCCGGACTCTCCATATCGCCAAACCGCATCTGCGTCAGCATCGGATGCTGATGAGTGGCGGAGTGGTGGCGCTGCTCTTTGAGGTGATTTTCCGGGTACTCGAGCCGTGGCCGGTGAAGTTTGTGGTGGATGCCATTTCCCGGAGTCTGGGTGCCGACCTTGCGGGCACGGGCCCGCTGGCCACCGAGGGGTTGCTGCTGGCGTGCGGCGCGGGCCTCCTGGTGATCATTGGGATGCGCGCCCTGTGCAACTATTTTGCGACGGTGGCTTTTGCGCTTGCGGGGTCGCGGGTGGCCACTGAGTTGCGGGGACGCGTTTTTGAGCATGTGCAGTCCCTGTCAACCAGGTATCACTCGTCGTCGCGGACCGGTGACACCGTTCAGCGGCTGGTGGGCGATGTCGGCCGGCTGCAGGAGGTGGCCGTGAGTGCTGGGCTGCCGTTGATCGCCAATTGCATCACGTTGGTGGTCATGGGTGGCGTGATGTTTTGGTTGGATCCGCTGCTTGCACTGGTGGTGGTGATTGCGTGTGCCAGCTTTCTGCTGTTGTCGAGGCTGAGTACCGGGAAGATCACTGTTGCAGCCCGCAAAACGCGTAAGGGCGAGGGTTCGCTGGCCAACACCGCCCAGGAAAGTCTTGGCGCCATTCGGGTGGTGCAGACCTATGGGCTGGAGAAAACCCTGTCGGACCGGTTTGGGAGCAGCAACCAGAAGACCCTGAAAGACGGGGTGCAGTCCCGCCGGTTGGCTGCCGCATTGGAACGTCGAACAGATGTCATTGTCGGTGTCGCTACCGCCGTCGTGCTGGCTGGCGGCGGGTGGCGGGTGGTGCAGGGAGCGATGACTCCCGGCGATCTGGTCCTGTTTCTGATGTATCTGAAGACCTCGATGAAACCGTTGCGCGATCTTGCCAAGTACACGGGGCGGATTGCGCGGGCGACGGCGTCGGGCGAGCGGGTGGCTGATCTGCTCGACGAGCGGGTGGACATCGTTGATGCACCGGATGCCGTGTCGCTCGGGAAGGCTTGGGGCGACATCGAGTTCCGCAACATGACTGCGGCATACGGCGATGGGCCGCCGGTGCTGACCAACCTCAATCTGGCGTTGGTGGGAGGACGCAAAACCGCGATAGTTGGTCCGTCCGGCTCCGGTAAGTCGACGCTGGTGTCGTTGATGGTGAGGATGATGGACCCGGTGTCGGGTTCGGCGCATGTCGATGGCCGTGATCTGCGGGGTGTGACGCTTAAATCGTTGAGGTCGAATATCAGTCTGGTGCTGCAGGATGCGGTGCTGTTCACCGGCACCATTCGCGAGAACATCCGCTACGGCAGGGCTGACGCCTCCGATGAAGACGTGGAACGCGCCGCCCAGTTGGCTAATGCACACACCTTCATTTCGGGGTTTGCTGATGGCTACGACACGCTGGTCGGCGAACGCGGGGGTACGTTGTCTGGTGGGCAGCGTCAACGGATCACCATTGCGAGGGCGTTGCTTCGTGATTCACCGGTGGTAATCCTCGACGAGGTGACCACGGGGCTGGATCAGGAATCGCGGTCTGAGGTGTTGGCGGGTCTTGCCACGCTCACCGAGGGTCGCACCACCATCACGATCACCCATGAGGCGTCGGTGGCTCTGACGCATGATCGGGTGGTCTGGTTGCAGGACGGCAGGGTGTTGTTGGACGGTTCTCCGTCTGAGCTGATGAAGCATGACATGTTTGCTACCTGGGTGCGGCAGCAGCAGGCAGCCGATGAGGCGCATCTAGCGGAGAAGGCTGCCGGAGGTGCCGCGTGAGGGCTGTGACAGTCGATCCGGTGTCCACTGTGGATCCCGCGCTTCCGGGTCTTGTTGAGTTTTTCGGCAGCGATCGGTTGAGCGATCTGCTGGGTCGTCCGGCACACGTCGATCGGTTGAGGCATAAGCCGGGCACGTCGGCAGTCGCGCGGCTTCGGGAGGACGACGGCGGCATCCGCTGGCTGGCTACCTATAGTCCGGCTGCAGCGGTGAAGGTTGAGAAGGCGGTCGATCGGGCCAGCGCCAATGGTCTGAAAATTGAACGGATTGCGGTGCCCGACCATCCGGACCACAATCTGGTGTCTGGGCCGATCGAGGTGGACCACCGTCTGTATAAGCCGCTCACACCGTTTCGTGAGGCTGGAATGGGTCGGATGTTCACTGACCGGGTGGTGGCGGTGCTCAATTACAACCCCCAGCGCAGGGTGGTGTTCGAACTTCACGACGGCGGTGAACGATTGGTATGCAAGGTGGGGACTTCCAAGCCCAACGCCGATGGACAACTGCTGGCGAAGCTGGCGGCCAACGCAGTGCCTGTGCTGGAAGCCAGCAAGCCGCCGGGATTGCCCGGTTCGCGCTACGTGCAGTACTTGCCCTGGTTCGGTTCTGGTGATCTCAGCACTGTGGAGTCGGGGTCCGCCGAAGCAGCATCGTATGCTGCGGGAGCGGCGCTGGCTCTGCTCCACGCCCAGCCTCCGGCGTCTGGTACTCACCGGTGGCGTGCGCCGGCCGGTTCGCTGCTGGAGCTGGTCGAGGAGAATTCGCTGCTGTACCCGGAGCTTGCGGGTCGTCTTGAGCGGTTACGTGCGGGTTTGGAGCCGTTGTTGCGTCGTCCGGGACGAGCAGCTCTGATCCATGGCGATTTCTCGGCAGACCAGGTGTTGGTGGAAGGCAGCGATATTCGTTTGACCGATCTTGAACGGTGTACCTACGGAGCTGGTTCATCGGATCTGGGCAGCTTTGCTGCGGTGGAAATTTTGCACAGTGGTCCGTTGGCGACAGGCACCGATGTGCTGTCTCTCCCCCGTACAGCGGCGATGCTCGATGGATACAGTGCGGGTCCGTCTGGTGCCACCAATTCTGAAGTGTTGGCGTGGACCATTTTTCATCTTCTCAGTCGTCTGAGCGATCCTTTTCGGTCCTGCTCCCCCACCTGGCGGCAGGACATGGCTGAGCGGCTTGACCTGATGGAGGACATCCTGTGGTGACATCCATTCCGGAGACTGTGACTGACAAGGCCGGTCGGCAACTGACCATTCACAGGGCGTGGCCGCGGGACGGCGGTCGGCTCATCTTTGAGGCGTCTGACCCTGATGGCGGGCAAATCCGTGCCGGAGCGGTAGAAGCTGACGGCAGGGTTCGGTTGTCTGCGTTTGCTGAAGATCCGGTGCTGTCCGGCCTCCCCAACGCGGCGGCTCAGGGGCAGTTGTTGGTTCACCGGTACAAGCGTCGTGCCGTGGTGCGTGATGCTGTGGGCTATACCAAGCTTTTGGCGCCGGGCAAGGCCGAAGCGGTGGCTGCCTCTCATCGGTTGATGAGTTCGTTGGCGCGGACGTCGGGCATCGTCATTCCTGAGGTCGTGGTTCACCATCCGGAAAGTGTCACTTTGTCCGCTGTGCCCGGGATCAGTTTTCATGAAATGGGCCAAGCCGGTTCCCAGGTCGATACTCAGGCCGATTCGGTAGCCGATCGGGTAGCGGAGGAGAACTGGGCCATGGCGTGGGAGCAGTGGTCGGCGCGGTGGCCGTTGTTGGCGGTGTCGCACAAGGCGGGAGCAGCCGGCGCGGCCGAGTTGCCCGTTCATGGGACGCGGGATGAGTGTCGTACCGTATCGCGGTGGGTGACCTATGCGCAGGAGTTCGGGGTGTTGCCGGTGGCTGCAGATCGGCTACAGCGGGCGTCGGCTCAGGTGGCTCGTTTGTTGATTTCAGGAGCACCGGAGGCGGCTGTGCTGTCTCACCGGGATCTCCACGATAAGCAACTGTTGTTCAATCCCGATTCGGGTTCGGTGGGGCTGATCGACTGCGACACGGTTGCGGCCGCCGAGCCTGCGCTTGATCTGGCGAACCTGTTGGTTCATATTGATCTTCGGGGAGCGCAGGGTGTCTACTCCGCTGCTGCAGCGCACACTGCTGAGCAGTCGATCTGGGCAACTGCGTCAGCTATGGACGTGTCCGAAGTGCGTATCAACGCCTATGCAGCGTCGACCAGACTTCGGCTGGCGTGTCTGTACGCGTTCCGGCCGGCCTACAGGACTCTTGCCCACCGTTGGTTTGAGCGGCTTGAACACGATCTTGCGGAGTCCTCCGCGGCTTAGGTGGTGCACACCCTAAAGTGCTGCTGCCGACGGCTCTGCGAACCACAGTTTGGTTTCGCCGTACTTCTTTTCGGCAAACCGTTCCATCCCATTTGGCCATTCAGGTTCCTGCGATCGTGACGACCGTTCGAGGACAACAACTGCGCCTTCGGCCAAGTGCGGAACCAGTGTTTCGAGGAGGCCAGTCAATGTTTCGTTCTCCACCGAGTAGGGAGGGTCCATCAGAACCAGATCCCAGTAATCATCGGGGACCACGCGATCCAGGTAGGTCTCAACCTTGAGGTGATGCACTCGAACGGTTTGGTGGTTGAGCGTCTTGTTCACCAGATCGGCGTTGGTACGACTGACGGCTGCAGCTTTGTCACCCGATTCCACCAGATCAACGATCTTCGCCCCTCGGCTGGCGCTTTCGACACCGAGTGATCCGGAACCGGCATAGAGGTCGAGGACTTTGGCGTCAGCAATTACTTCGTAGGCGTCCAACCGTGAGAAGAGTGCCTCCTTGACGCGGTCGGTGGTGGGTCGTGTTGCGGTACCTGGAACGCTGAATAACGGGATGCCTCCAGCGGCTCCGGCAATGATTCGACTCATGATTCAACTGTATCGACTCTCGGAGGGCCGTCGGTGCGTCTCAAAGCTGCTGAGGAGCCGTGCGTCTCGAAGCTCAGGAGGGGCGGGGACGTCTGAGGCGGCGACACGAGCCGACACGTCCTGGAGTGAAGGAGGCGAGGGGGCTGAGGATTCTCAGTTGAGGTGAGCTCGATGTCTCTCTGGCGTCAGAGCTTTGGGGGGTGGATCCCGCGTACCCCGCGTACCCCGCGTACCCCGCGTACCCCGCGAGGATTTTAGTGGTCGCGGTGGTAGTGGTTTTGGCGGGGTTTTCGGGCCGGGTCGATGTATGGGGGTGGGATGAACCACGGGACCCGGTCTTTGACCTCGATCGCCCATTCGTTCTGGTG
>NZ_JBTNDV010000023.1:0-15455 GCF_054510815.1 Arthrobacter glycogeni | reverse complement strand
ATGACCTGATCAGGGGTATGTCTACGTGCCATAAAAGTGAATTTCCTCCTGCACCCATTATCGGATGCGAAACTCACATAAACACTGGACTCCTACCCGGGGACCCAACCAGGGGCGCATAACCCGAAGGACAGCAGACAAAACACCCGGACTGGATGCGACGAGGGAGCAGCCGAGCCGGAACAGACCGGAGCGAAGCGAGAGGACCAGTGCCCTGGTTGGAGCGCCAGCCGAAACCAGGGAAGCACTAGAACGTAGGACACCTACGGGCGCCGACCACGACACCTCCGTAGAGTTGTGACCATGACTATGGGGACGAACGAACGTCTACGCTTGCTTTGTCGGTTGTCGCTACCTTGGCGGCCTTGTTCATGGCACTGACGGTGGATTCCCCTGCGTCAGGTTCCCTCTCAGCTGCGTGTGAGGGTCAGTCCTGTAAGGACGAGGTTGCCGCGAATGCGTGGAACCCGATCTGGGTGATTGGTGAACTACTGTCCGCAGCGGGTTCCTGACACTTTCAGCCCATCAGAGTGGTGAGGGCGTGGCTTGGTCAGGCTTTATGGGCGTGCTTGGGGCAGTAGTAGCAGCCGATGTCGACGGTGATCGTCCGGTACAGCCAGCCTTCGGGCAGCGGGCGGCCCTCGTCAATGAGTTTTGTGGTCGCGCGGCAGATACAGCACTGAGCCAGGGCCGGACTTGGCATCGTGATGTTCCGCCTTTTCATGTCGAAAGCGCTCCCACAGGGTACAACTGATAGTGAAGGTCCTGGTCGTCTGCGTGTTTTCCCCCATCCACGTAGCCTCCGCGGGGGCCTTCTTCTATTCGTCCTCGAATGCACAAGGTGACGGCGGTTTAGGGTCGCCGGCCCCAATGCGTCCACTGCTGGCTGGGTGTGGTGTGCGGGGGTCTGCATATCCAGTGGTTCCCATCGAGGAGACGACTGGTCTATTTTTACGTATGATAGTGCTATGCAGACCAAAGAGACGGACACCCGTCAAAGCATTCTCGACACCGCCGAACAGATCATGGCTCACAAGGGCTATGCCGCCGTCGGACTGAACGAGGTACTCGCCGAGGCCGGTGTCCCGAAAGGCTCCTTCTATCACTGGTTCGCGTCGAAAGATGCCTTCGGTGAGGCGCTGATCAAAAACTACTTCGCCGGCTACCTCCCCATGATGGATCGACTTCGCTCCGAGCCGACGACAGCCTCGGAGCGCTTGACGAAGTACTGGCAGAGCTTCTATGACATGCAAAACTTCGACGAGTGTCAGGGCAAGTGCCTGGTGGTGAAGCTTGGCGCGGAGGTTAGCGATCTGTCCGAGTCGATGCGGCTGGCTCTGATCGAGGGGACGAAAGGGATCGTCGCTCGTATCGAGCGCATGATCCGGGACGGCCTCGCAGACGGCTCCGTGTCCATTGATGCAGACCCGCGCGATCTCGCACTCGATCTTTACACCGGATGGATCGGCGCCAGCGTCCTGGCTAAGATTAATCGCGGCCCCGAGTCCCTCGACCGCGTCATGGCAATGACTCTTCAGCGCCTCCACATCGCCTGACGCCGACACGGCTCGACCTTCGTTCTCGTTAGCACTGCAGAAGGCCCTGGCACGAAACCATCGTGTCGGGGCCTTTTGCCGTGCGGTCACTCCGAGACTGGGGTCTCAGGCTCAATGTCGTAGGAGTTCTGCACGGCCTTGAATCGTGTGCCGAGGCCGTCGGTGACCTTCCGATCCCAGGGCGCCTGCTGCAGGCTCTTGGTCTCCTCGATCACCGATTTCGGCTCGAGGTTCCGGAAGGAGTCGACCTCCCCGGCTGCGACAGCTGTCATTGTTGCGTAGACCGGCTCGGGATCAAACTGGGCGCGGGGGAAGGAGAGCTTCGAGTAGTCGAACAGCCTCTCCGACGGCTCATCCTCCCAGCTTTGCCATGTCTGGGACATGCGGTCGTTGAAGCCCGTCAGGAAGGGGCCGGGGTTGATGGTCGCGACCTGGATGCCGAACTACTGCAACTCGTCGGCCATCGTCTCGGCGATGGCTTCGACGGCGTGCTTGGACGCCGCGTAGATGCCGGTAAACGGGTTGACGTTCAGCCCCTCCCGCGAGGAGACCCCACACGATGCGGCCCTCGCCGCGCTTGACCATCTGCTTCGCGATGCCCTGCGTGAGCAGCAGAGGACCGGTCACGTTGACCTCGAACTCGTTGCGGATGTTCGCGGCGGGAATGTCGACGGTGGAACCGCCCTCCCCGACGCTGGCGTTGTTGACCACAATCTCCACATCCCATCCCAGAGCTTTGCGTCGGTCTCCGTCGTTGGTGACGTCGAGCTTTTCAACCTGCAACGTCACGCCGCGCTCGGTCGCCTGACGCTTGAGCGTCTGAACCTGCGCGTAGATCTCCACGCCTGCGATGACCTCGAACCCCTTCTCGGCCAGTCGCATAGAAACCTCATAACCGAAACCGGTACCGGCACCTGTGATCAGAACCTTCTTCATGTCAATCCTCCGCGTTCGTCAGCAACGCATGAAAGTGGATCGAATGCACGAGCCAACGGTCCCGCTTGCATCGCGAATCCAAGGCTGCCGCCGCAGGATGGCGGCGGCAGCGTTGATCGTACGAGAACCGATTTAGCTCTCCAGTGGCGGGAAGTTCCACTTGAAATCGGCCGGAACACTGTTGGGGTCGAGTCGGTCAGCGGGGACCCCGTTGGCGTAGGTGACGATGCCGTTGCCCATGGACCAGTCGGCCGGCTGAACGGTCTGCAGGTTGAAGAACACGTCCTCGGTGCGAAGGAGCAGCTTCTCGTGCAGCTCGTCCACCACTGCCTTGTAGAAGTTGCCCTTCTGCTCGGGGGTAGCGACGTTCAGGAACACCAGCTGGATGAAGACGACGTCCTCCGACCGGTAGATACCGAGGTAGTCGGGGTCGGCGATGACTTCACCGCGGGGGTGCTGGGTGATGACCTGGAAGCGGTCCTCCGGAACACCCAGGTGAATGATCATCTGGTCGTAGACGACGTCCGCGATCGTGCGGCGGTACTCCGGCGACTTGCCTTCGGTGAGGTCGATGCGAGCGAGTGGCATGGTCTTTCTCCTTGTATGTGCAGTGACGAAACGAAACGGAACTGGATGGATGGCTGTGCTTGTCCTGCTGAAAAAGACTCTACTGGTTATTAGACCGGTCGTCTAATCCTTTGTCTCACCAATTTCGCCGCGTAGGGCGCTCATCTCGCCGTCACGAACGATATGCACGATCCCGGAGATGGTGAGGACCCCCTTGCAGAGGCGGGCCTTGCTCTGCCTGCCTCGGAACCCGAGGATGCGATTGAACTCGTCGAGGAATCCGAAGTTACCGTGCACCCTGAACAGGACTCTCTACTGTCCTCGAGTAATGCCCGCCTGCGTGCCGGTGTGCCGCGCAGGCGCTCTAGATGATGTTGCCGTGGTCTGGGTCACTGATTTCACCTACGTGCCCGTCTACACCGGGTTCGTCTAGGTGGCCTTGGTCATTGACCTGTACTCCCGGGCGATCGTTGGGTGGGAAACGTCCACCGTGAAGGACACTTCGTTCGTGGAACACTGTCTCCGGATGGCTTTGTGGCGCCGTCAACACACCGGCCGGCCGGCCGCGAAGGGGCTGATTCATCATTCCGACGCGGGAAGCCAGTACACCTCTATCCGTTACACCGACACCCTTGCTCTAGAGGGCCTGCAGCCCTCGATCGGCAGCGTCGGTGACGCGTATGACAATGCCGCCGCCGAGACCGTGATGGGGCTATTCAAGAAACGAGGCCGTCGCGAAGGGATCACCGTTTCGCACCGGAGCGCTCAAGACCGAAACCGACGTGCAGACAATTGTCTTCGAATGGGTCCACTGGTACAACGACGAACGCCTGCATTCCGCCCTGGACCACCAGACGCCAGAGGAATACGAGCAAACATATTATGATCTACAAACCGGCCCGTCACCCGACGCCGCCGCCAACAAACAGGCGGCATAATTCCCGGGACGGTTCTTGGTCACCGGTCTGGGTATGCGTTCCTCGATGGGACGTACCGGGGTGTGCTAGGACAACAGCCTGGCCGAGAGCTTCTTCGGGGCCTTGAAAAACGAGCGGGTCCACCGAACCGTTTACACCACCAAACAACAAGCAAAACGAGACGTCATCCGCTACATTGAGGGCTTCTACAACAGCCGCCGCCGGCATTCAGCCCTTGATTACCGCCGGCCCAACGACGTCCATTACAGTTACCAACTGCCAGCCATGGCAGCGTAGAGAAAACCACCACATCCGCTGTCCGAAATCATCGCAGCAGCTCTCTCGCCCAAAACCCCGCAGACGAGTAACGTTCAATTGAGAGTCCAACTATCGGGGACCACTCGAGAACACCAGTTGTCCTTAGAATCGCCGATGTGGGTGAACCTCTAGCGAGGTGGACCGACGACAATCATCACGTCAGGCAACGACGCCTGGCGATATCCCTGGGGGTAGACGTGAATGTTCAGAGTCCGCAAGAAATAGACGCCATCGCGAAAGAGCCTAAGCAGGCAGTCGAAACTTACAGGCATCTTCGGATGCTCTTGATCGCGCTTCCCCTCTTCCTGCTTATAACAACTGTCATTGGCGGGTGGATGCTCGGCGACTTCGCCGACTCCATCAGTGCAAACTACGCCACTCCCTTACGCGACATCTTTGTCGGTGTCTTGGTGGCCATCGGCGCTTGCCTCATTGTGTACCGTGGCAAGCCAGTGGAAGACCTTGCCCTCAACTTTGCAGGCTTCTACGCCATGTTCGTCGCGTTTGTCCCGTACTCACTGAATGAGGTCCTCACAGGCAGGACCAAACTGCAGGGGCAAGAACTGACAAACGTAGAAGCCGCCGCGGATGAACTCGTGAAAGTTCTGCCCGTCATCGTCATATCGCTTGTCGTCGTTGCCGCCGTCTTCATCGGCGTGGAGTGGGCCCGGGGTCTCCTGAAGAGGCACACCAAGAGTACGTCAACGGCGCACAGAATCATGTTCTTCGTCACGCTCGGGCTGGGCGCAGGGTTCCTCATCCTGTTGCTGCTGACGGGGCTGATAATGGGCACCTATGCGGGCATTCACATGGTCGCGGCGATCTTCATGATCGTAGGCCTCGCCACCGCGATAGCCAGTCACGGCTGGGACCCCGACGCCAAAAAGAGCACTCCCAAGATCGCGTGGCAGTATCGGGTGATCGTGGGGTTCATGGGTGTAGTCGGGTTGGCACTCATCTGGCACTTGGCCGGTGGACTGCGCTTTGAGAACGCCGTCGCGTACATCGAGTGGGCCGCGATCATCCTGTTCACCTGGTACTGGGTGGCGGAGACAGTCCGCCAGGAGAGTCTCATCAAGACCGGTGCAAAAGGTTGAGCGAACGCCAGAGTGGCGGCGCTCACTGAACTGCTTCGCCTCCGCTGTTCGGGCCTCCCCGCCCTTGCTCGCTCCATTACATGAGGCAGCCCTCCCGCGGTGCTGTTGGTCCTGGACTCCACGACGACCCTCAGAAAGATGGTGGCAGGCTAGCTCGGCCACGACACCAGCGTCGAAGGAGTGATCTTCGCCGTCTACACGCACGATGGATGGTCGGGCCGGGACCCTGGGATTGCCGCTTCGCCCCAGATGCTCTCCTCTAGGAATTGGCTTTAGAAAAAGACCAAGCCGAAGTCATGTACCTTCACCGCAACTCCCCCATGAAGGAGTAAGCAAGCCCAGCAAGGGCTTCACGAAAGAAAGGAGGCAGCCCACCGCAGGAAAACCGCAACCCACCCACCGAAACAGGCACACCCTGCGCACACTTTGCGCCGGTTTGTGCACAGTCAGAGAGTGAAAAGTCTCTGACAAGGGAAACACTGTGCCCGAAGTGGGACTTGAACCGGCTTTCACCCCTCGCAAACACTGGCCTCCCCCGAAAACCTCCCCAAACCGGCCCAGTCCGGCACCGATACGACCCAGTCCGACTTCCAAGGTGTGCACAATGTGCACACCCCCCTTTGTGCCCTAATCTTCGACCACGTTCGACAGCCCCGGTGACCTTGTCGAGCAAGCAACTCCATACCCCGTGACGGTCCGACAAGACCCAACATTGGTGCTTTCGAAAGCCCGCTTGAATATACTAAATAGCCACGATTAGGACCTCCTTCCACGGGTCCTGCCTCCAGCAACGTCATGGATTCATTCTCCTTTCCGAACATCTCATGGATATGCCGAAAGAAAACTACGTGACCAAGGACTTCCCTAAAATCTCGGTGACAGCTCGGTCGATCGGCACAGCGCGAGTCCCCGCTTGGTCCAGACAGATCCACGAGTCCGAAATCCGAAATTAGCTGCGATCTGCGCCAAGGGCGTTTCACTCGGTCCTCAAATGGTCTTACTGAAAAGGCAGCGACCGACGGCGGAGCCAATGGCGTGCTAACCATATCGTTCCGACGACTTTCAGAAAGGGAAACGTCAGCCTGTTGTTAGCGACGAGGAATACGAAAACAATCCACAGAATACCGGTGATGACCGCTGCGGAAATGAGTGACTTCCGTGTAACCGGATTGATGGCAGGATAATACCTTCGGCCCGAAGCTCACGCGTCTCGAGCACAGCCCTACAGATCAATGGACCGAATACAGCAACCAAACCTGTGATGGCCAACAGAGCGCGCCAAGGTTGCGGAACGTTCACAGCATCTAGAGCGATGCCCCCTTTCGTGTGGCCAGGGAATTCCTGGCCACCATCCCCGGAGTCTCGCAGCGGGTCGCCGAAGTGATCATCGCCGAAACCGGTGCGGACATGGCCGTTTTCGAAACTCCCGGCCGGCTCGCGTCCTGGGCCGGGATCTGTCCCGGGTCCAACGAATCCGCCGGACGGATCAAGTCCTCACACATCCTGCCCGGCAACGAATACCTCAAAGCCGTACTCGGTACCGCCGCGATGTCCGCTATCCGAAGCAAGAACACTTGCCTGTCCGTCAAATACCGGCGCATCGCCGCCCGCCGCGGGCCGACAAAGCCGTCGTCGCGCTTGAACATTCCATCCTGACCGCTGTCTGGCACATGCTCGCCGAAGGCGAGTGCTACACAGATCCCGGCGCAGACCACTTCACCCGCCTGGACCCAATCAAAACCAGAAACGGCGCCATCAACAAGCTTAGAAGCCTCGGCTACAACGTCACCATCAGCACGGCCCCCCCGCAGCATGAGTCACCATCTACTTTCGTATTAGCAGTCCAGCGTCTATGCGATAGCTAATTGGTTTTCTTGCGTCCAGTTTTCCAGTAGCGCTTCGGTATCATGCCATTCAGGGATCCGTGGGGCCGTTCATGATTATAAATAGCTTTCCATTCGTCGGCCATATACTTCGCTTCGGCCATGGTGTCCATGATTTCTCCGGAGAGTTGTTCCCTTCTGAATTTGGCGTTGAAGGATTCGATGAAGCCGTTCTGCCAAGGTGATCCCGGGTCGATGAATGCGGTGTCGACCCCGGCAGTGTTGCAACACTTGATCAGTGCCGCGGCGGAGAACTCAGGCCCGTTGTCGCACCTGACGTAGGCCGGGGCGGTGCCGGTTTCGGCGATGATGTTCTCCAGCACCGCGACCACGTCGGTGGCTTTGACGGACCGGCGAGGGATGACGGCCAGCGCGGTGCGGGTGTACTCATCGATGACGTTGAAGAACCGAATGTGCCGGCCGCAGGAGGTCACATCCGACTGGAAGTCGAAGCTGACCACATGCGTCGGGTACTGGGCTGTGAGACGCTTCTGTTCCTCGGCACCGGGCCCGATGCGGCGTTTCTTGCGCGCCCTGGGTTCACAGGTCAGGCCTTCGTCGCGCTAAAGCCGGCGCACCCGCCGGCGATTACGATCCAGACCCGGTCAGTGCGCAGGTGCATCGTACCGGATGCCACGTATCGAACGTAGGCTGAATTAGGTTATGATTTGCTTGCCAAATTACTTTCTGGTGGCCCGAACCGCCCCGTGCTGAGAAGAGTCCTCAAATGCTTCCCCGTCCCTTTATTGTCGCTGGCACAGGCCTTGCATTCCTGATGGGACTGACCGGTTGCGGCTTAATCGGTGGCCCGCCCGCCGACATCCAAATCTACTCCGCCCGTCACTATGATCTTGAGGGCGCCTTCGGCCAGTTCACCGACGAAACGGGCATCACTGTGGAGTTCATTAGCGGCGACGACGCCGAACTCCTCGAACGTCTCAAAGCCGAGGGGCAGGACACAGCGGCGGACGTCTTCATGACTGTGGACGCGGGTAACCTCTGGAACGCAGCCCGGCAGGGCGAGCTAGCAAAGTTGAAATCGGAAGTCCTGGAAGGTGCGGTGCCCGAGGACCTTCGTGACCCCCAGGGCCAATGGTACGGATTAGCCATGCGCGCCCGCACAGTCACCTACAATCCCAATAACGTCGACCCGTCAGAGTTTGAAACCACCGAAACGTACGCAGGACTGGCTGACCCCAAGTGGGAGGGACGACTGTGTATGCGCGATGCCACCTCTGCCTACACGCAGTCCCTCGTGGCAAGCATGATTGATCTGCACGGTCGCGAAAAAACATTGGAGATTGTTAAGGGCTGGGTCGCCAATAACGTGGAAATCATGAGTAACGACATCCTGCTGCTGGAGGCGATCGATGCCGGAACTTGTGATGTGGGAATCAACAATCACTACTACCTCGCCCGGACGCTCGCGGAAAATCCCGAACTTGAGGTTGATTTGTTATGGGCCAGCCAAGACGGCGCAGGAACGCACGTAAATATCTCTGGAGCTGGCGTGGTTGAGGGCTCCGACAACCCCGGGGACGCGCAGCGGCTTATCGAATGGCTCGCCACCGACGGACAGAACCCCTTCGTGGATGGTAACCACGAGTATCCGGTCAATCCCGATGTGTCACCAGAGCCGGGTATCGCGGCGTTCGGTGAATTCAAGCGGATGGCGTTAAACGCAGAGGCCTACGGCGACTTGAACGCCGAGGCAGTCGATCTGCTCGCTGAGGCCGGATATAAGTGACCGACGCGGCGGTTCTTGTTGGGGCCACGCCCCCAGGTCGCGGACCACGCCGAAAGGTCGGCGGCAATCGTCCAATATGGTCCGCCGTCGTCATCCTGGTGGCCCTGTTTGTCGCTACACCTGTCCTTGCCGCGGTGTGGGATGGGCTTGGCAGCTTAAGCGCGGGGTCGATACCACGAGGACTCGGCGAGATGGTGATCAACACTCTGGCTCTGATGATTGGGGTCGCTATAGGCACCCTACTGCTTGGTGGCGGATTGGCGTGGCTCGTCACTGTCTATCGTTTCCCATTGCGCAACGCCCTCGTATGGCTGCTGGTGATGCCACTGGCAGTTCCGGCCTACATTCTTGGCTTCGTTTTCCTCTCAGTATTTGACGTTGCTGGACCAGTACAGTCAGCCTTGCGCGGGATGCTGGGATCTGAAGTATGGGTGCCCGAGATTCGCTCCCTGCCTGCAGCCGTCGTCGTAATGTCGCTCTCCCTATACCCATACGTCTATCTGCTGGTGCGCGCGGCTCTGATCGAGCAATCCGCGGACACCTACGACGCAGCTCGCACGCTCGGAGCCGGGAGAGGCCGCACGCTGCACAGAGTATTGCTCCCACTGGCCCGACCCTCACTGGCCGCAGGTCTGTCCCTGGTGATGATGGAGACGCTAACAGACTTCGCGACCGTTCAATACTTCAACGTCCAGACTCTCTCCGTCGGTATTTATCTCATATGGAAGGGAACTTTCAACTTTCATGCCGCAACGCAGCTTGCCGTTCTGGTGCTGTTGTTTGCAGTGGCTGTGCTGGCAAGCGAGCGGGCAATGCGGGGTCGTGCCCGTTACTATCAACGGGGCGGACGGGGCCAGAGCGTACAGCCCGAGCTACTTCGTGGCACGCGAGGATGGGCGGCAACGATGCTGTGCGTCGCGGCCCTCGCGGCGGGCTTCTTGATCCCGGTCCTGCAACTGTCGGCTTGGGCGGTCCAAGAAGTTCTCAAAAATCCTGGATTCCTTGCAGATCCACGTTTCGGACAATACCTTGTGAACACCCTTTTAGTCGCGACTGTCACTGCTTTGGCCTGCGTGACGCTGTCCATAATAGTCGGACATGGGGCACGCATGAGCGGAGGTCG
Source organism: Arthrobacter glycogeni (assembly GCF_054510815.1). NCBI lineage: Bacteria > Bacillati > Actinomycetota > Actinomycetes > Micrococcales > Micrococcaceae > Arthrobacter > Arthrobacter glycogeni. Next base: position 5,311 of record NZ_JBTNDV010000023.1, on the reverse strand, counting down.
GATCGTCGCGTCTGCAGTACAGCTGACAACCTTCGGTTACGCGGTCCCAGGAGCAGTGGTGGGTATCGGAGTGCTCATCTCCTTTGCCGTTTTAGACACTGCCGTGGAGAACGCTGGTATTGCCGGTGGCACAGGACTGCTGGTCACTGGATCGGTGCTCGGTATCCTCTACGCGTACGTCATCCGCTTCCTCGCTCCGGCGTATCAAGCGGTAGACGCGAGCTTCGCGAAAATTCCCCCGACCGTCACATTCGCGGCGCTGAGCTTAGGTGCTGCTCCGCGACGGGTTCTCGCCCGCGTACATGCGCCGCTTGCGCGGCCGGGGGTGGCTGTGGCCCTGATGTTGGTTGCCATTGACGCCGTCAAGGAGCTTCCCATAGTCCTACTGTTACGACCATTTGGGTTTACGACGGCGTCCGTGTGGGTCTACGAGCTCGCACGTGAAAACTTCTGGGAAAAAGCATCGTTGCCGGCCCTGGTGATCGTTGCGGCCGCTGCCCTCCCCGTATTCGTCATCGTGCGGCACGCCCGTCGGACTGAGGAAGGCGGGCGGGTCAGCTTATGACCAGGCAGACGGTAGGCGTCCAGCGTCACCCCGACCAGGGAAAGGATTCTACGACCCTGCAGCTGGAAGACGTTTCTAAACACTACGGACGATCCCCGGGCGTAATCGCCCTCGACCTGACCATCGGGTCTGGCGAACTGGTAACTCTCATTGGCCCCTCGGGTTGCGGAAAGTCGACTACGCTGCGGTTGGCCGCGGGCCTAGACCGGCCGGACACGGGCGTCATCCGCGTCGCCGGGGAGGTCGTGGCGGATAGCCGCCGTTTCGTGCACCCCGAGCAGCGCCGCGTTGGGCTTGTGTTCCAGGACCATGCGCTATTCCCCCACCTGACGGTTGCCCGAAACGTGGAGTTCGGCCTCGACCAGTTATCGAGGAACGAACGACGGGTGAGGGCCCGTGATGTGCTCGACCTCGTACAACTTTCTCACCTCGCAGACCGCTATCCCCATGAGCTTTCCGGAGGCGAGCAGCAACGCGTGGCTCTTGCTCGTGCGTTGGCGCCGCGGCCCGCCGTCGTACTTCTCGACGAGCCGTTCTCCAACCTGGACGAATCACTGCGCGCGCAGGTGCGCCGTGACACCGTCGCTACCCTTAAGGAAGCTGGAACCACGGGGGTCCTCGTTACTCACGATCAGACTGAAGCCCTGTCGGTCGGCAGCCGGGTAGTCGTTATGCGCAACGGCGTCATCGAGCAGGCCGATGTGCCAGAAAAGGTGTTCGAACAACCCGCCACCCGTTTCGTTGCCTCCTTCATGGGCGATGCTGACTTCCTACCGGCGCGCGTTCACCGGGCCCTGTTGACGTGCGAGATCGGGATTGTCTCTACCGTTCCTGGGTGGGCAGACAGCGACGTGAACGTCGACGTCGTACTCCGACCTCACGAGGTGTCCCTGAGACCGGACGCGAATGCTTCCGCCCAGGTCTACGCGGTGGACTATCACGGCGCGTTCGTGCTTCACCATGTCCGGCTGGCATCCGGGCGGACCGTGCGTTCCTGGCAACCACACACCGTGCGCCACCCCGTAGGAACCGCGGTAGCGGTCTCGGTCGCGGCGGGTACTACGCCGACGTTGCTCCTGGGTGACCGCGCGATCACCTCGCCACCGCCGAGTGAGCCCCTGAAACGAAATCCATCGACCCTCTCAAGCTAAGTTAGGTTCGCTCTCTTGTTGATCAATTCTTCGACTGTGGCTCCACCGACCAGGCAATCCGATATCCGAAGCGCCTTTAGTGATCTTGCCCGGCACGGTGATCGCCCGGCTGTCATCACGGTTGACGGCGTCCTCACCTATCGGGAACTCGCTAGGCGCGTGGACGAGGTCGCGGCCCGCTTAGGCAGTGATCGTCGACTGGTACTACTGGCTGCCCGCAATAAGCTGGACTCCCTCATCGGCTACCTCGCCGCGTTATCTGCAGGCCATTCTGTCCTGCTGTCTGCGGCGGACAAGCCCTCAGCCCTCGAGTCTTTGACGGCTACCTACGATCCCGATGTAGTGCTGCACCCGGGTCACGGAGCCCCGATCATCGAGGAACGCCGGCCCGGATCACGACACAAGCTACATCCCGAACTGGCGCTGCTGCTTAGTACCTCAGGATCCACCGGATCCCCGAAACTCGTTCGTCTCTCATACATGAATTTGGCTGCTAACGCCTCGGCTATTGCCGAGTACCTTGGTATCGGGCCTGACGACCGCGCCGCAACCACGTTGCCGCTGCACTACAGTTACGGATTGTCCGTGGTGAACAGCCACTTGATGCGCGGGGCCGGCCTGGTACTGACGGACCTGTCGGTGGTGGATCCTTGCTTCTGGACACTTTTCAGGGAGAGCCAAGCAACCTCCTTCGCTGCAGTTCCCTACACGTTCGACCTCCTGGAACGTGTGGGCTTCTCGGACGCGGACCTGCCACGGTTGCGCTATGTCACCCAGGCCGGCGGTCGACTAGCGCCCGAAAAAGTTAGCTATTGGGCGTCCATCGCCCAACGCCGCAATTGGAAGCTTTTTGTAATGTACGGAGCGACGGAGGCGACCGCCCGCATGGCGTATCTTCCCCCGGATCTAGCCGAAGAGAACCCCGGCACCATCGGGGTTGCGATCCCGGGCGGTTCATTCCGTATCGATCCGGTAGACGGGCTATCGAATGGAGAATTGGTCTACACCGGCCCCAATGTCATGCTCGGCTACGCAGAACAGCCCGCCGATCTGTCGTTAGGCCGCGAGATCCACGAGTTGCGCACCGGCGATCTCGCTTACCAGCATTCGAACGGTTTATACGAGGTCGTAGGGCGGCAGAGCAGGTTCGTGAAAGTTGTCGGTTTGCGGGTGGACCTAGGGCATGTCGAACAGATCCTCGCTGATCTTGGGGTCACGGCGGCCGCGTCCGGGACCGACGGGGGCCTTGAGGTAACAGTCGAAGGTGAGCACGACGCCGGAATGCTGAGCAAGGTACTCGCTAGCAGGACGGGGCTCCCCCGCGCCGCCCTTGAGGTGCACACAGTCGACAACCTGCCACGGCTCGCCTCCGGAAAAATTGATTACCCAGCCGTGAGCCGAATTACTGCGTCTTCACCATTCGTTTCTGATCCACCGGTCTCCAGCACCGCCGGACCAAGCGATATCCGTCGCCTCTTCTCCGATGCTTTGGAGCGAACCGACGTCGGCGATCATGACACTTTCGTCTCCCTTGACGGTGACTCGCTGTCCTATGTAGCGCTTTCAGTGCAGTTAGAGCGCGTTCTCGGCACCGTGCCTTCCAACTGGCACCTCATACCCGTTCGCGAACTCGAACAATTAAAGAAACCCAGACGATGGGCCCTAGTGGCCTTCCTTGAAACGTCGATCGTGCTGCGCGCCGCCGCAATCGTGTGCATCGTGGCCTGGCACGTCGGGCTCTTTGACTTCCAGACAGCCCATCTGCTCTTCGCCGTGGCGGGCTACAATTTTGCACGCTTCCAGCTCGCTGGAGAGCGAATACCGAGGATGCGACGCCATCTCCGAAGCCTAGCGAGAATTGTGGTGCCGTCGGTGGCTTTCATTGCCTTGGCACACCAACTCACCGATGATTACAGCGTTGCCAATATTTTCTTGTTGAACGCGATTGTTGGACCGCAGGAGGTCACCACCCAATGGCACTTCTGGTTTGTGGAGATGCTTGTCTACGTTCTCTTAGCTGTAACCGTTCTTCTGGTCGTCCCCTGGGCTGACCGGCTAGAACGCCTTGCCCCTTTTGGCTTCGCAATCGGTCTCCTTCTCTTAGGCTTGCTGAGCCGCTACGACATTCTCGACCCCGGCCTACCAAAACCCGGGCCCGTTTTTTGGCTCTTCGCCCTAGGCTGGACGCTAGCCATCGCCCGGACCCGCCCACAACGATGGGCCATCACAATAATCACCGTCGTCAGCGTGCCGGGCTACTTCGACGATCCCGTTCGAGACGCCACTGTCGCCGCGGGCATCCTTCTGCTGATCTGGGTTCCAGCGCTACCCTTACCCGCCTTGCTAAGCCGGGTGACCGGGTGGTTGGCCGCCGCCTCGCTGTACATTTACCTCACCCACTGGCTTGTTTACCCTCTCCTCCTCCCGCTCGGACCTACAGCTGCGGTGCTGGGCTCCCTCCCGGTGGGCGTTGCCTACTGGGGTCTATGCAGATGGCTGCCCTCTATCGCAGCACAAGGATACGCCGGTCTGATATCCAAGAACCGAGGGGAGCGCAACGATCGGGCAGCGACGTAAGTAATGTCGCGAGGAGCATCTGTTGTTAGGAGAGGATCAACGCCATACGCTCAAAAAGTTCCACCATGTTGCGCGAGTCAGGTGATCAATCAAGGGGCGGTTGCCACGTAGCGGATGAGCGGACCCGGTGGCGTGCTTAGGCGGTGACCTTGACCCGTCGCTTGACGTCTCCCTCGAACATGAAGACAACTACACGGTCCAGTGGCGGACAGTGTCAGTGGACGGCCACCCGATCGAAGGCTCCTACACCTTCACTTACGCCCCGGAAGGCGCAGCCGCAGCCACCGAAGCCACCCCGGGCACCGAGGAAGAAGCAGGACATTCAGACGGCGAAGAAGCACACAACGATGACGCGACTGCAGAGGCAACGCCCGAGGCCGAAGGCGCCAGCGACCCCGAGACGGTAGACTCAGCCCCGGCAAGCCAAGAGGAAAGAACCGGCACCGGCATGATTATCGGCATCGCCGCCGTCGTTATCGTTTTAGCCGCCGCTGCAGCCTACCTCCTCGGCCGCAAGAACAGCGCCAAAAACGTCTGAGCCGTGAGCGTATCTGGGGCGGGGTGGAAAGGTGACTCCATCCCACCTCAGTTCGAACCAAACAAAGAAGGCCTCCCCGGGGCAGCACTTCGAAGGGGCGTATGAGTATCCTTTATCTGTCACTGACGAAACTAGTTAGCGTGCGAATCCAATCCTCGAAGGCATCCAGGTGCGCGTCGTGCGACCCGTTGGAGAGATCGACCCGTCTAGCGTGTCTTCCACCGGTAACAAAGCGGCTCTTCTGGACACTTCCGCCGCAGGTGGGCAGGACAACGTGATCACTTCACAGTTTTGGCGGTTCCAAACTCAAAAGCGGTGCGGACTTTCGCGTCCTGGAACTCGCATCAGCGCAGATCCGCGCTAGTGCGTGTGGTTGGGCCCCCGTTAGCAGTCCAGTGGCTATGCGATAGCTAGTTGGTTTCCTGCGGTCCAGTTTTTCCAGTACGCGGACGGTGTCATTCCGTCGAGGGATCCGTGGGG
>NZ_JBTNDV010000022.1:0-18213 GCF_054510815.1 Arthrobacter glycogeni | reverse complement strand
TTGGGGTGTGCAGGCGAAGGTTTTCGTGACGGTCCCGGTGTTGACCCTCATGGGTGGGGATGCGCCGGGTGAGTTGGAAGGGTACGGGCCAATCGACCCGGACACTGCCCGGAGGCTCGCTGGGCACGCGCCGTCGTTTACGAGGATCCTCACCCACCCCTTCACGGGGGCCAGGTTGGGTGCTGATGCGAGCACGTATCGGGTGCCGAAAGATTTGCAGGACGCGGTCAGGGTGCGGGATGGGACGTGCCGTCATCCGGGGTGTAACCGGTTGGCGGTGTTCTGCGAACTCGACCACACGATCCCCTGGGCTAGGGGCGGGACGACCAGTTACTCAAATCTGGCAGCGCTCTGTAAACGTCACCACATGTTCAAAACGGAGGGTTTCTGGCACTACACCCAACCCGAACCCGGGACGATCATCGCGATCTCCCCCGCCGGGGAAACCTACACCACCAAACCCAACCCACCACCCACACAACGACCAGAAACCCCACCACCCTTCTAGGGTTAAGCCCTTCGGAACGGCTCGCCTCCGATGCCCCGTGACCCGGCGCAGCTCTGCACCGCCCAATGAAAGCCGGACCCTGTCCCACCGCCGAGATGGGAGATCCGGTGGGCTCGGCGAGTGGGCTGGCGAGTCGCCAGCCCACTCCTCGGCGGGAAAAGGACGGGAGGAAAGGCGGAAAGGGTCTCCTCGGCCTGAGTGGCTGGTCCCGGTGGGAAGGGTCTCCTCGGCCTGAGTGGCTGGTCCCGGCGGGACTCATACAGTTGCTGCTGGCCGGCGGACCCCCGAACGCCACCGGATGTAGGCTGTGGCGGCTACAACGATGATCGAGACGACGGCAGCGGCGACCGCCGTAGGCATGGATTCCAGTTGGCCGCTGGTACGTCCCACAGCAATCCAGGCCAGACCCCAGCCAATGGCCGCCGCTACCGCAAGACGACCGTTTCCCTTGACTGCCAAACCGACGCCGACCCCCGCCACGACAGCGATGACACCAACCGCCCAGACGTCCTCGCTCACCCCAAATCCGGCGAAGCCGGCGGCCGACAGCGCGGCAGCAATGTTGGCGCACACCGCCACGCATACCCAGCCCAGGTAGAGGCCAAGGGTTCCGTCGACAACTACCCCCTCAACCCAGGATGACGCCGGGCTCCCGCTGTAACGCGGAAACACTATGGCAAGGACGGCAAGAAGGACCGCGATCACCAGGACGCTCGCGTTGAGCCACCCAGCCTGAATGCTCAAAATCCAGACGGCGTTCAACACCATCGACGCGGCGACAAGCCATCCAAGGGAGCGTTGCCGCCTACTGCGTCGTTGCGACGGCAGCCACTGCCACACGGTGTACGCCACCAGCCCCGCATAAATTACAGTCCAGATCGAGAATGCTGCACCGGCCGGGCCAGCAGGGTGGCGTCGGACCCCAATGCACCGCCAGCGGCGTCAGCAATGGGCGTCCCTCCAAACACACCGACGCCAACCATTGATCCCACGATGCAAAACATCATGCTGCCAGTGACGGCTACTTGGCGATAGAGGTCAATACTGGTGTCCTGCTGCGCCGATGTGTGAGAAGTCATACCTCTATTGAACCGATTTGAGCGCGAGAAAACTATCTCTTCCATCGACCGATCAGTAGGCTGGGTAGCTCACGTGTCGACTTGAAAGGGCATGTCATGACTGAATCTAACCCTCCCGAAGAAGAACTGAACATCACCGACGGAATCGATCCAGCGGAGCCAGATGACCTGGATCCAATGACCGTGGGGCAGCCTGACAGCTACCCGGGTGCCGCCGAAGACAACCCGGACCAGTGGCGTGATGACCCGCTGTTACAGGACGAGCCTGCAGCGGCGATCCCTGGAGAAGATCCGCTGAGCGATCAGGCCCTGCGCGAGGAATTAGCTGACCCTGCAGCCTCTGGGACGCCAACACTCGGCGAGGCAACAGCAGACATCGACTTCGGCGACCCCGCCGATGAGTCGGAAATCGACAGCAGTGACGACAGCGCCAACTTGGGTGGGTCGCCACTGGGCCAGACCGACCCGGACCTTGATGGGCGCTAGGACGATCGAGCCCTAGGGCGACGCCCGCGAATCATCACGCTGCGCCGTCGACACCCCGATTGGTGGTCCGTCGATGGCGCAGTGGCTCATCCCCTGCTGGCCCATCCCGTTGGCCGCAGGCGCGGCATCTCCTGCAGGAGAAGTATTGGCCGGGGAATCCTCGGGAGCTTCCTGGTCGGCGTCGCTCGCCGGTACGTTATTTCGGATAGTCAGTGCAGCGAGACCAGCGCCAACGAACAGCATGCCAACTCCGATCAGCACCGAAATACGGAACCCCTCATCGAAGGCCACGGGATCCAGGTAACTGCCGCCAGAGAGCCCGGCAACGGCAGGAAGCAGCGCCACAGCTATGAGCGCCGCCGCCCGCGCCACAGCGTTATTCACCCCGGAGGCCAGCCCAGCATGCCGGCTATCCACTGATGCGAGCGCCGTAGCCGTCAATGGAGCTACCAGCACCGACAATCCCAGGCCCAGCACGACGACGCCGGGCAGCACATCGGTCAGGTAGGAAGCATCGGGGCCTATCCGCAGCATCAGCAGCAGGGCGATAGCGCAGAGCACCGGCCCAAGGCTCATCGGCAACCGCGGTCCAATGCGCGTTGCCAGCTGACCGGACCGCGATGACAGCAGGAGCATCAGCACGGTAATTGGCAACATCGCCGTGCCTGCCGCGAGTGGCGAGAACCCGGCAACTACCTGCAAATGCACCACCAAGAGGAAGAACACACCCCCAAACGCGCCATAGACGAGGAACGTCACGGCGTTGGTAGCGCTGAACTGGGTTGAGGAAAAGATTGACAGCGGCAGCATCGGGTTCCGGCCGCGTGCCTCGACCAGCAGGAAAGCACCCGCCGCGACCACGCCCACGGAGGCAGCCCCCAACACCGGCAAGGAAAAGAATCCCTGCGCCGGAGCCTCGATCAGGGCGTAGGTGGTGCCGGCCAGCGCCGCCGCTCCGAGCGCAGCACCCCACAGATCCAGCCGGCCCGTGCTCGTGTGATCCTTGGTCTCCGGGACGTGGCGCTGAGCCACGACGACGACGGCGATCGCCAATGGCACGTTGATCAGAAAGACCCACCGCCAGGACACGGTCTGAACCAGCCAGCCCCCAAGGAACGGGCCGATCGCCGTAGCTACTCCGCCGAGGCCGGACCAGGCGCCAATGGCGCGGGCTCGATCGTCGGGATGAAACGTGGCCTGAATCATGGCCAAACTACCCGGCGTCAGCAGCGCGGCACCTACTCCCTGCAATGCACGCGCGGTGATCAGAACTTCGGCGCTGGGCGCAAGCCCACAGCACAACGATGCGGTCGCGAACCAGATGACACCAATGACGAAGATTCTTCGCCTGCCGTAGCGGTCACTCAACGAACCGCCCAGCAGGATCAATGCGGCAAGGGTGAGAGTGTAGGCGGTGATAGTCCACTGCAGTGTAGAAAAGTCTGTTTGCAGGTCCGCACCTATAGCGGGCAACGCCACGTTGACCACTGTGGCGTCAATCCCTGCGAGGCCGGAGCCGAGGATGGCCGCGAGAAGCACCCAGCGGCCAGCGGTGGAGGAAAAACGGATCGGCCGCCCGCCGTCGTCGTGCGCTTCAGACACTGCAGTCCACCGCCATCGTCGTTAGCCTTCGCACTCCCGGCAGAACAGGAGATCGCCCTTTTGGCGGGCAACCTGGCTGCGGTGGCGGACCAGGAAGCAGGAGGAACAGGTGAACTCGTCGTCCTGAGGTGGGATGACGCGGATCAGCAGTTCCTCGCCGGAAAGATCGGCGCCCGGAAGATCAATGCCTTCAGCAGTATCGGCGTCCTCGACGTCGACCGACGCCGACTGGGATTTGCTGCCACGGTTGGCCTGGAGGGCTTCGAGGGACTCGGCTTCCTTGTCCTCATCGTTGTTGCGTGGTGCGTCGTAATCCGTTGCCATGCCGGTGCCGTTCTCCCGAAAATCGTTGAACCTGTGTGGATGATGCAGCCACACTATAACCATGAACATCCCGACCAAAATGTCGGGAACATTGTTGCTCAATCCCCTGTCCAACGCTCCCTGGCGCGGGTCCAGCGGAAGCCTACCCGGTGATACTTTCTCAATGCGATCACCCGTCCGTTTATTCCCGGTACGCGACGATTTCCCACGTCCAGCTACGTCCCATTGGACCCGTCTGCGTGGTGGTGCCTAACTTCGTCGCGTGCCGTCCGGAATTTCAGGGCCTCGTACCCGACCAGCACGCTCAAAAGGGCCGCGACCAGACCCAGCGACGCTAACGCTGGAAGCTGCCAGGCGACAGGAATCAAGACTGCCAGCAGCACCGCAACGACGGTTCGGTGGGGGTTCCAGGTTCCGGTGTTCCGCCGCCGAAACGCCACGTGACCCAGCAGGTGTATGGTCACCCCGCCGAAGAGAGCAACGAGCGGGACCCCTGTCAGCGGGTCGGTGAACTCGTGGTCACCTGTGTCTAAGACATATTCCAGAACCTTTTTTAGTCCCATCGCTATAAAGATGATTGAGATGACAATCGGGAAGTGCAGGTAGGTGTAGGAGTCGCGCGCCAGTCGACTCCGCTGTTCCCCGCTGGCCTTCGCGAGCACCCCTCCCGCCACGTGCGCGACCACGTCAAAATAGAGCCACCAGAGGCTAACAGCAACGGTGATGCCAAAGACCGACGCCACAATGACTGTCGTCGAGATGGGCTGCTGTGCCACACCGACGCCGATCGCCACCAGTGATTCGCCCAAGGCGACCAGCACAATGAGCCCGTGCCGCTCAGCGAAGTGAAGGGGCGCCGTCAGCCGCCATCCCGCTGTACCGGCGAGCCAGATGCCCGCATAGTCAACCACCAGGGCAAGCGCCCATAGCCCCGTCTGGTAGGGGGCCCCAGGGCTCCGCCGATCACGAGGAGGACGCAGGCCGCACTCACGGGGATCGCCGTCAGGAGCAACTGGCGGCGCAGCCCGACGTCGTCCCCGGCGGCGACCAGGTAGCAGGCCAAGTGCACGAGTCGCACGACGGCATAGCAGGCGGCGAGGACAAATGGGGCGAATAGGCCGCCGGGCAGGTCCGCGAAAGATTCGGGGATGGTCAGCGCGACAATAAACATGGTGGCGAGCGCTACCACCATGGTGACGCGAACCAAGCCCTCGTCCGCGTGTGCCTGGTTGCCCAGCCAGGCGTAGGAACACCATGCGAACCATAGCAGGGCCAGTAGTACCAGACCGCGCAGCGCCCCCTGCGGGGTGGGATCGTCGGCCATCAGTTGAGTCACCTGGGTAAAGGCAAACACGAAGACGAGGTCGAAGAGTAGCTCGAGGGTCGTCACGCTGTGGGAGGGATCTGTGGGCCGGACCAGACCCGTCCGCCGACGTTGTGGAGCGTCAGCCATCTCTAACCCAGGTGTGCAGTGATCCTGCACGGTCTGAGCATCTTCACGACAGCACCACCTCCAGAGGCTGCTCCCGGGTTTTGTCCCTTAGTGTCTCACCAAGATCATCACAAGGGAAGATACGCTCGGAATAGGCTGGCCTCCTTGAAGGTTGCCACCTGAAGAACCGATTTCGACGGAAAGTGCTGCTTGTGACTCTCTTTACCCCGCTCACCATCGGTGACATGGAACTGCCCAACCGCATCGTCATGGCCCCGCTCACCAGGGTTCGTTCGAGCAGGGAAGGCGTCCCCGGGCCCATCGTTGTCGAGCACTATCGGCAGCGCGCATCTTTGGGCCTGATCATCACCGAAGGCACCTACCCCGCCGAGGCGGGCCGAGGTTTCCCCGGTCAGCCGGGGCTGGTCACCGAAGAACAGCTAGCGGGCTGGCGCACCGTCACCACTGCCGTGCACGACGCCGGAGGCCGGGTCTTCGCCCAGGTGATGCATGCGGGGCGGGTCACCCATGAGTCAACCACCGGCGGTCACACCGTTGTGGCTCCGAGCGCCGTCGCCCTTGACGGCGAGACACGCACCTACGACGGCAAGCAGCCCTACCCGGTCCCGCATGCCCTGACCACTGATGAGCTCCCCGGAATCATTGACGAATTTGTTCAAGCCTCCCGGAACGCTATCGACGCCGGGATGGACGGCGTCGAGCTCCATGGCGCGAACGGGTACCTGCTGCACCAGTTTATGTTCCCGGAGACCAACCAGCGCGACGACGGTTACGGCGGCTCGCCAGCAAACCGCGCCCGCTTCATGACCGAGGTGGTGCAGGCGGTTGCAGCGGCCATCGGAGCCGAGCGCGTGGGTTTGCGGATCTCGCCGGGCACCACTGCCCGGGACGTCCTGCCCGCCGATCCGGCTGACGTGCTCGCCACCTACGGCGCGATGGCTGACGCTGTCGCGCCCCTGAATATCGCCTACCTGAGCGTGCTCCACGAGGATCCAGCCAGCACCCTGGTTCAGGAGATCCGTTCACGCTTCGACGGCCCTTTTCTGGTGAATAGCGGCTTCGGCGTAATCACTGACCGGGACGAGGCGGAGGACATCCTCGCGTCGGGCCTTGGCGACGCCGTCGTCGTCGGCCGCCAGGTCATCGCCAACCCGGATCTCGCCCGTCGCTGGCAGGAGAACCTGCCGCTGAACGAGCCGGACCCGCTAACCTTCTACTCTGACGGCGCCAAAGGCTACATCGATTACCCGTTCTATCGGGAATCGTTGGCCGAGGCCTCAGCTTGAAGCCAGCCAACCTGGTCAGACGGATTCAGGGGTTGGCTGCCCAGCATGTGCCCCACTTCATTCAGTGCTGAGACCTTTGCGGAACCGGCATGGCTACCGATGCCGCATCGCAGGTGGCTGAGGCCACCGCCGATGAAGTCCGTGGCCAGGTTGGCAAACTTGTCGATGATGGGCTGGTCAGCATCGGTGATGAGCAGGTGCTGAACGGGCTCGTTGCCTCGGTCGAGACGGCTGGCGTCCCGGCGAGTTTCGTTGCCCTACTACGCGAGATCGCCCAAGCCGGCGACAGCGTTCCTAAGAAGTCCGTCGAGTCTCTGCAGGACAGGTGTGCTCAGACTGCAGGGGACAGCTAAGTTGGCAAAACCTTGGGAAACCACCCATCGCCAAGATGTTCACCTTCAACCCGTTGCGCTTCCGGGTGTGGTGCGGCACGCTGAGTGGGTACCGTAAGAATTTCCCCGAGCAGGGGTGGGTTGGCGGGGATCCAGTTCGCTGGTTCCCCGATGGGGCTACTCGTCAGTCAGCTTTCCCCGCAGGGACATGCCTGGAGCGACAAGTGACACGAATCTGGCCATCCGCCAAAACGAAGACCCTAGGGTTCCGCAAATCTGCGACCCGGTCTGGGCTGGCCATCTTTGTTGCCGCCGCAGCGGTATGCGGCTCCGGATATCAAAGCTCAGTTACCGGGGTGCCGAGGGAACTCACCGCCGCGGCGGCGCGTACTGTGCTATCGACTGAGGCCCCCACCGGTTGGGTGGGGCGCGAACTGCTGGCCCTCCAAACACCCCCGAACCGGGACTTTTTAGTTCCGGGCGAGCCCCTCGACCTCAGCTTCGTCGGTCCTGTTACCGAAGCTGCTCCAGAGTTCGATGCTGCCGAGTTTGAAGCTCCCGGCGATACTCCCGACGACGGCGTCCAGGTGACAAGCGTTTCCACCGACGGTCCAGACCGCCCCGGGCCCGGCACACTGATGTCCCCCCTTGAGGCACTCAGCCCCAGCTCACCTTTCGGCGAACGCATCAACCCGATCACCGGCGAGGCCGACGAGTTCCACTATGGACTAGATTTTGCGGCGTCTTGCGGCACGCCAGTTCACGCGGCCGACGCCGGCACAGTACGAGCCGTCGGGTGGCACCCTTGGGGCGGCGGTAACCGGGTGGAAATTGACCACGGCAACGGGTTGATCACCACCTACAACCACCTTGAAGGCATCTCTGTGAAAGCGGGGGACAAGATCGCGGTGAGCCAGATTGTGGCGGCAGTAGGGACAACCGGATCTTCGACCGGATGCCATCTGCACTTCGAGACCATCCGCGACGGCTCGCACGTCGACCCGAAAGGCTGGACGCTCACACCACTTAGGCTGTCCGCGACAGAGCGGACACCGGACATGACCTCCTATGCGCCCGACGGCGCCGAGTCCGCAAACTCCGTGCCCTGGGTGATCGCCATGCCCCGTGACGGGTCGTACGACGATGAGAATGGCCGGTCCGGAGATCCCGGACCAACCATCATGGCCGCACAGGCCCTCCCAGCGCCCACCGACCACAGCGCGAACCCGCGCGCCATTCCGAAACGGCCGGCCGGCGAATCTGCTCCGGCCACTCCGAAGGCGCCGGTCATCCCGAGGCCTTCCGCCACCCCAAAGCCCTCACCGGCCCCCGACGCCGCAAAACCAGACAAAAAGGGCAACCCGACACCCTCGCCTTCGCCTTCGCCCTCGTCTAGCGCATCCGATGCAGCGCCAGGGGGCCATCTCACTCCGCCACCTGCACCAACGCCCAGGCCCTCACCAAAGCCGGATCCCTCAGCGGAACCCACGCCCGAACCTGACTCCACACCATCCCCCAAGCCATCGCCTAAGCCCTCACCCGAGCCGACTCCCGACCCGTCCCCCAGCCCCGAACCCGCGCCATCCCCCAAGCCATCGCCTAAGCCATCGCCCGAACCGACTCCCGACCCGTCCCCCAGCCCCGAACCCGCGCCATCCCCCAAGCCATCGCCCGAACCGACTACCGATCCTTCCCCGGATCCGTCCCCCAACCCCGAGCCCACGCCCGGCTGCGACGTCGGGCCGAAACCGGTCGCTGATCCTGGGGCGGCTATCGGACTCGGATTGGTCGGAAAGACCGGACTGGAAGCGGTCAATAGCCGGAACGTGTCTCCACTTCCGGCGCAAATTCCCCACCCGGTGCTGAACACGGAGGCCTCAGCTCACGGCGCTCGGGCTGATATCAGTGTCGACGGTGAAAACGTCGGTAGCCCTACAGACCAAGAGTCACCTGATCCGAAACCCGGATGCGAAGGCGAGGAGGGTCCGACTCAGCCCCTCAGCAGTGAACCCGCTCACGAGCCCGAAGACACCGGCCCACCAAGCCAGGACGCCGCCGCTACGCCGGACCCCGCCAAACCGTAAAATGGTCACTGCGTCGTTAGGGAGCCGCCGTGACCTGCTAGCAAAGTGTTCGCACCACGGCCTTGGTATTCGATTCTGAGTCCGAAGACGAGAAGCGGTAGTGCCACAGGAGACCGAGGTTTACAACGAGCAGTACGACGCGTGCGCCGACGCCCAAGCTAACCGGGAGTGACTGTCGGAGGGGATACCCTACCGCTGAGCCGCGAAGAAACCGCCGAACAACCGGGCTACTTCCCAGTGTTTGAAGGGTTCTCGGTGGAGCCTCCTGCCGGATTCGAACCGGCGACCCCCTGTTTACAAGACAGGTGCTCTGGCCAACTGAGCTAAGGAGGCGTACTGGCAAAGCCAGCAAGCGCTGTCGTCGTCGTCGAAACCGATCGATTGCGCAAAGACAAGATTAGCCCAGCCGCGCCGTCAGCGAAACCTAGCCGGTGAAAGCTAGCCCTTGGCGTCGATCTTCTCCTGAGTGAATGCGGCGAAATTGTCGATGGCTTCCGGCACGGCTTCCCCCTCGACATAGATGGTTGGCGTTCCGGTGATTCCGTCCAGTTCGGCGGTCTCCGTGGCGAAGGCGACCCACGGCCTGAAGGTGCCCTCCGACAGGCAGGTGGAGATGTCGGCTGCCCCGGACGACGACGCGAGGGCAGCCAGACCGTCGTCGTCAAGCTCGCCGTTCTCGTAGTTGGCAAACACGCCAGCGGAGAAGTCAAAGTACGCCTCGGGGGACTCCTCGGCCACGCAGGCGAGCGCGTTCGCGCCGCGGGATGAGTAGTCCGTTGAGGAGTTGCGGTCCAGATACGCCAGGTTGCGGTGTTCCATGGTGATTTCGCCGGCGTCGAGCCAGGCCTGGATCTGATCGGCGTGGGTGCTCTCGAACTCGGCGCAGAACACACAGTTCACATCGACATAGGAGACCACCTGCACCGGCTCGCCATCAGCGGAGACGGCAACGCCCGGGGGCAGCTCGCCGGCTGGTCTCGGGTCCGACGGCAGGGTCCCACGATCAACAGTCCCCGTGTCGAATGGCTCCACTTCGGTGCTTGAGGTCAGCACGATCCCGCCGTATTCGTTGCCCCCGGCAGGCGCAGGGCCGGCGTCGGGCACCTGACCACGGATCGTGTTGGTGACGATCAGCGCTGCTACCACCAGAATGGCGACCACCGCGGCCACGACGCCCCAGCGGATGAGCAAGCCTTTGCGTCTATCCCGACGTTCCTGAGCCTCACGGATTAAACGTGCCTGCTCGCGTGCCTGCGCCGAGCGCTGCGATTTGGTCGGTTTATGGCTCGAGCTGGGCGTCATCAGTCCTCGTCATGGTTGGGTGCGCGTAGTCTCAAGCTTAGCGATCCACCCCTGCCGCAGACGACGAACCAGTCGACGCCACCAAAACGGTAAAGTGCTAAGTAGCCCTACTATGTGCAGGAGCCAGCGTGCCTTCAGCTATACCTTCGTCCGATAACACCACCGCCTACGGCGAATTCGAGTTCATCGTCGTGTCCAACCGGCTGCCCGTCGACCGCGTGGCCGATAATGGGGGCAGCTCCTGGCGCCGGTCACCTGGCGGTCTCGTCACCGCGCTGGCGCCGGTCATGGCGAAGGCCGACGGCGCGTGGGTGGGCTGGCACGGCGCCCCCGACGAGTCGCTGGATGCCTTCGACCACGACAATATGCGTCTGGTCCCAGTCCCCCTGGCAGCGGATGAGGTGGAGTTCTACTATGAAGGCTTCTCCAACTCCACCCTGTGGCCGCTGTACCACGACGTCATTGCCCCACCCGAGTTCCACCGCCATTGGTGGGACTCCTATCGCCGCGTCAACCAGCGCTTCGCCGAGGCGGCAGCCGCAGTCGCCGCCGAGGGCGCCACGGTCTGGGTCCAGGATTACCAGCTGCAGCTGGTCCCCAAGATGCTGCGCGCTGCCCGCCCGGACCTGAAGATCGGTTTCTTCAACCACATCCCGTTCCCGCCCCTGGAAATCTTTGCGCAACTGCCCTGGCGCCGCCAGGTGATCGAGGGTCTCCTCGGCGCCGACCTGATCGGCTTCCAGCGCCCCAGCGACGCCAGTAACTTCCTGCGCTGCGTCCGCCGCTTCGTGGGCCACACGGTGCGCCAGCAGCAGGTCCAGGTGGAGGTCGAGGAAGGCGGCCTTACCTACACCTCCCGGGCCGAGGCGTTCCCCATCTCCATCGACGTGGACCAGATCATCACTCTGGCCAACCGTGAGGACATCATTGAACGATCCAAGGAAATCCGCCGCGAACTCGGCAACCCCAAGCACATCCTCCTCGGCGTTGACCGGCTGGACTACACCAAGGGGATCGGCCACCGACTGAAGGCGTATGAGGAACTCCTCGCGGACGGCAGCGTCCAGGTTGAGGACGCGGCCCTCATTCAGGTGGCCAGTCCCAGCCGGGAGCGGGTCGAACAATACCGGTTGCTGCGCGAGGAGATCGAGGGCGCCGTCGGGAGGATCAACGGCACCTACGACACCATCAAGAACACCGCCATCCGGTACCTGCATCATAGCTACCCCGTCGAGGAAATGGTTGCCCTGTACCTGGCCGCTGACGTGATGCTGGTCACCGCTCTGCGCGACGGCATGAACCTGGTGGCCAAGGAGTATGTCGCGGCCAGGACCGGCAATCGCGGTGCACTGGTGCTCAGCGAGTTCGCCGGCGCCGCCGATACCCTCCGACAGGCAGTCCTGGTCAACCCGCATGACATTGACGGGCTCAAGGCCGCGATCGTCACCGCGGTGAACATGAGCCCCGCCGAGGCGACCCGCCGGATGCGCATCATGCGCCGCCAGGTGCTGCAGAACGACGTCGAACGCTGGTCCAAAGCCTTCCTCGCCGCTCTGCAGGAAGGCAACCACGAACACACCCAGGAGACACCGCATGCCTGAGAACCTGAGCACCGACCTGCTGGCCGCCCTGCACACGATCGCCACGGCCGATCACCTGCTGATCGCCCTCGACTTTGACGGCACCATGTCGCCGCTCGTGCCCCTGGCTGCCGATGCCCGGCCGATGCCCGGCTCCGCGTCGGCGCTGTCAGCGTTGGGGCAACTGCCGGAGACGACGACGGCGCTGGTCTCCGGGCGCGCCCTCAACAGCCTGCGCGCCGTAGCGACACCCGATCCCGAAACCCTCCTGATCGGGAGTCACGGCGCGGAGACGTGGACCGGCCCCGATGGCACATCCTTGACGCTCACCCAGCAGCAGACCGATCTCCTGCGCCGGGCCACCGACGCCGTCCAGCGGGTAGTGGACGCCCACGCAGGCACGGTGCTCGAAACCAAGCCGGCCGGCGTCGTGCTTCACACCCGGACCGCTGACGACGACGTCGCCGCCGCCGCGACCGATGCCGCACGTGCCGCACTCGACCAGCTGGAAGGGGCGCACATCACCGATGGCAAGCGGGTCCTCGAAACCTCAGTGCTGAGCACCGATAAGGGGCAGGGTATCCGGTCGCTCAGGAAATACACCGGGGCCACGGCCGTCCTCTTCGCTGGGGACGACGTCACCGACGAGTACGCCTTCGCCGCCCTTGAACCGCAGGACCTCGGCATCAAGATCGGTGATGGACCCACTGAGGCTCGCCACCGGATCGGGTCCCCCGCCGAGTTGGTGTCGGTGCTTGAACACCTCCTGGCGCTCCGCAGCGCCGGTGCGTAAACAGAAATAATCTGCCATACTCGGAATCTGTGACACACGCCACTGACGTTATCTCTTTGAGATAACGCCTCGGTGGGTCGCGGACAACTGAATATTCTCCATTCACAACGGATCGTCGGGCACGTACCTGCCCGTGAAAAGGAAAAGACAAAATGGCAACGGTAACGTTTGACCAGGCAACACGCCTGTACCCGGGAACAGACAAGCCAGCGGTTGACAGGCTTGACATTCAGATCGCCGACGGCGAATTCCTCGTCCTGGTGGGCCCCTCAGGTTGTGGCAAGTCCACCTCGCTACGGATGCTCGCCGGACTCGAGGATGTGAACTCCGGCCGCATCCTGATCGGTGACCGCGACGTCACCGATGTCCCGCCGAAGGACCGCGACATCGCGATGGTGTTCCAGAACTATGCGCTCTACCCTCACATGTCGGTCGCCGACAACATGGGCTTTGCGCTGAAGATCGCTGGTGTCTCCAAGGAAGAGCGGGCCGAGCGGGTACGCGACGCAGCGAAACTACTCGACCTCGAGCCATACCTCGACCGCAAGCCGAAGGCTCTCTCCGGTGGCCAGCGTCAGCGCGTCGCCATGGGGCGCGCCATTGTGCGTAACCCTCAGGTCTTCCTGATGGATGAGCCGCTGTCCAACCTCGACGCGAAACTCCGTGTGCAGACCCGCACCCAGATTGCGTCGCTGACCCGCCGTCTGGGCGTCACCACCGTGTATGTCACCCACGACCAGGTGGAGGCCATGACCATGGGAGATCGCGTCGCGGTCCTCAAGGACGGCGTCCTCCAGCAGGTCGACACCCCGCGCAACCTGTACGAGCGGCCGGTCAACGTGTTCGTTGCAGGATTCATTGGTTCGCCCGCCATGAACCTGCTTGAGCTCCCGGTCACCGACGGCGGCGTACTCTTCGGAGGCACCACCTACCCGGTTGCCCACGAGGTCCTCGATGCCGCGCACGGCGGCACCGTCACGCTGGGTGTCCGGCCGGAAGACCTGCAGATTGCGGAAGGCACCCAGGGGCTGCAGGTGGAGGTCGACGTCGTCGAGGAACTTGGCGCCGACGCCTACATCTACGGTCACACCACCCTGGACGGACAGGAACATGTCATCGTGGCACGCGTGGACGGCCGGCGCCCTCCTATGAAGGGTGACACCATTTACGTCACCCCCGAACAGGGCCATGTGCACCTGTTCGATATGAAGGACGGATTGCGCCTCGCAGAGCACGTCTAGCCCGGCCCCGCTGTTCGAGCGGAACTGACCCGAGTACGGTGGTCTGTGGATTGATCTCCAATCCAGGGGCCACCGTACGTCGTTAAGTAGTAAACAGTTATAACAAAGGGCAACACATGAACGATGCGCCAGACGCTGAGTGGCACGACGAGCCAACCGACTGGAATCAGCCAGGGAAATTGCCCCGCACCAAGGGCGCACCGGATCCAGGCAACCTCGGCTCACTGAACATTACTGCCGCGGCGACCGATCCTGAGTTGTTGGACCTGCCCTGGCACATCGGACTTGAGGATTGGCCGGCCCAGTACCTGGCCGCGCTGCCCCGCGGCATCTCCCGGCACATTGTGCGTTTCGCACACCTCGGCGGATCAGTCATTGCCATCAAGGAAACCAGCGAGCACATAGCCCGGCATGAATACCACATGCTGCGGAAGCTCAGACGCCTCGATGTTCCCAGCGTGGAGCCGGTCGCTGTAATCACCGGTCGCAAGGCACGGGATGGTTCTGACCTCGACCCTGTGCTGGTGACCAGGCACCTGAAGTTCTCCATGCCCTATCGCGCTCTGTTCTCCCAGACTCTCCGCCGGGATACCCTCACCCGCCTGATCGACGCCCAGGCGCTCCTGCTCGTTCGACTGCACCTCATTGGGTTCTACTGGGGTGACGTCTCGCTGTCGAACACTCTGTTCCGACGCGACGCAGGAGCATTCGCTGCCTACCTGGTGGACGCCGAAACGGGTGAACTGTACCCCGGGCTGTCATCGGGGCAACGGGAGTACGACCTGGAGATTGCCCGCGTAAATATCGCTGGCGAGCTGATGGACCTTGCTGAGGGAGGGCTGATCGAGGAGAAGGTGGATCCCCTCGCCACCAGCGAGCTCATCATGGATAGCTACCGGCGGCTCTGGGCAGAACTCACCGATCAGGAGTCCTTCGACCTGAGCGACCGGTGGCGGGTGAACGCCCGGATCAGGCGGCTCAACGAGCTGGGGTTCGACGTCGAGGAGTACGCCATCCAGACGGAAGCCAACAGTTCGCAGATTCAGCTGCAGCCAAAAGTAGTCGATGCGGGCCACCACAGCCGCAGGCTACTGCGCCTCACCGGACTGGACGCGCAGGAGAACCAGGCCAGACGGCTACTCAACGACATGGACGCCTACCGGGCCGACAACAACTCCGACGTCGACGAGGAACTCAGTGCACACCTCTGGGTGACCCAGGTGTTCGAACCGATTGTGCGGGCCGTCCCGCGGGAGCTGGGCCGCAAGCTCGAGCCCGCCGAAGTGGTCCACGAGGTACTCGAACACCGCTGGTATATGTCCGAGCAGCAGGACCGCAACGTTCCGATGGCTGAGGCAGTCCAGTCCTACCTCGACTCGATCCTCGTCCACCGCCGCGATGAGGCGGCCATCATGCTCACAGAAGACACCAAGACGATAGACATCCTTGGTGGCGGGGCCCGCGACTCGCCGTGACCAGGTAAGACCCTCCGACCGGGGCCCACCTCCTGGTTACGACATAGTCGCGTTGGAGCCCTATGGGCACTGCACCGGCTCACCCTGGAAGGTCTGCTGACCCGGACCGGTCTGCTGGCAAAACTCGGCCAGCTCTGTAATGACCGGAATGAACGCGACAAACGCGATGACCATGACGATTGTCGCGATGACCGCCAGCGCACCGATGATGATGCCTGCCAAAGCGAAGCCGTTCCCCATCCGCGCTTTGCGGGACTTTACCATCGCAACGATGCTGATGATGAGTCCCACAATGTTCAGGCCTGGAATCAGCGACAGGATTAAACCGACGATGCCGAGGGTCTTGCCCGGGTTCTCGGCCGGCTGCCCGTAACCGGGGCCGCCACCATAGGGACCCTGTCCGTATCCGCCCTGCTGGCCGCCGGATGCGTCCTGGCCGTAGGGAACCTGGCTGCCCGGAGCCTGCTGACCGTAGGGCGACTGCTGCTGCCCATACGGGGTGGGCTGGCTACCCGGCGCTGGCTGCTGCCACTGCTGGCCGGCCGGATACTTCTTCGGATTGTCGCCCTGTCCGTCCGGCTGGTTGGGCAGATTGCCCGGATAGTTCTCCGACACGTTGAATCCCCATTCAGAATTGTGCTGCTGTCCGCTGACAGCAGCTTCACGACTTATTCTATCCACCCGCAGCTACCCCCGGCCTATGATCGCCTTGCCTGGGTTGAGGATGCCCCGCGGATCGAACAGGTCCTTGATCCGACGCTGCAACTCGAGCACCTCCTCGCTCTGCTCCCACGCCAGCCACCTCAGCTTGTACTGGCCCACCCCATGTTCGCCGGTGATGGTCCCACCGAGGTCGAGCGCCAACCGCACTGACTCGTCCAGTGCGAGCTCAAGCCGGGCCGCACCGTCGTCGCCCTCCGACGCCGACACCCAGAAGGTGGGGTGCAGGTTCCCATCCCCCGCGTGGGCCACCACCTTGAGTAGCACCCCATGATGGGACGCAACCCGCTCCAGCTGCGCAATGTAGTTCACGAGTTGTGACCGCGGGACCGTAACGTCCTCGCCTACCCTGTACTCGTCGTCGACCTCATCTCCCCGGCTATGCCGTCGAAGGTCGATCAGGCGAGCCGCCTCCGCGACGTCCTGCTCGCTTACCGTGCCGCCCAGCGACGTCAAAGCGTGACGCACGACGGCGGCTTCCGCCTCCGCACCAAACCCGTCAGTTTGGATAAGTAGCAGTGCGCCACCGCGTTCCCTCAGATTGGAGCCGTGGACGCCGTCGAGTGCGCTCAGAGTCATCCCGTCCAGCAGTTCCATGATCGCGGGTTGAACCCGGGCCTTGCCCACTGCCAGGACGCCGGCGGCTGCCGCTTGAACATCGGGAAAGAAAGCCGCGAGGGTTTGTTCATTGTGCGGGAGGTACCTCAGCCGCACGGTGATCCCGACGACGATCCCCAAGGTCCCCTCCGACCCGACAAAGAGAGACGTCAGGTCATACCCAGCAACCCCTTTGAAGGTCTGGACGCCAGTGTGAATGAGTGTGCCGTCTGCGAGGACCACGTCCAGGGCCAGGATTGAGTCCCGGGTCACGCCGTACTTGGCGCACCGCAGCCCGCCAGCATTGGTCGCGACATTCCCGCCAATCGTCGAAATTCGGCAGCTGGCCGGGTCCGGGGCATACATCAGTCCATGGCTCGCTGCCGCTTCGTTCAGGTCAGCGTTGATCACACCGGGCTCAACCACAGCGACTTCATCGAGCGGCCTGAGATCAACGAGTCGGTTCATCCGCTCGAGGTTGAGGACAATGCAACCCTTCGTCGCATGAGCCCCACCGGATACGCCGGTGCCTGCGCCCCTGGCCACCACGGGAACCCGTCTGGTGTGAGCCCACCGAAGGATCAGCTGCACCTGCCCAACGGTTTCAGCCCAGACGACCGCCGACGGAGTCTGAAGGTCGAGTATTGGACCTTGGTCGCGGGCATAAGGTACGACGGCGGATGCATCGGTGAGCACTGCACCTTCAGGCAGGAGGGCGGCGAGATCGGACATCGGTACCTCGGTCACCGGGCACCACCCATGAATCGGCTGAACTTCTCGAGCGCCAGGGGCCAGAAGTCAAGATAAGTAGCGCGGTCCGCCCCGGACGCCGGTTCGGTGCTCCACCCGTCGTGGACGAGAGACACCGTTGTCCCCCCGCCCGTGGTCGGGCGAAAGTCGATGGTTAGTTCGGTGGACGTTCCACCAGTTGGTTGATGATGCCACACCATTTCCAGGCGGGTGTCCTGGCCCGTGCGGCGGACCTCAGCCCACACTGCCTCGTCCTCTTCGACAGAAGTCTCCACCAGGGAGTTACCCTCTAGATCGAAAAAGCTTCCTGCGCCCCAGACGCTAAGCACCTCCGCTGGCCACCACAGATGGATGTGCTCTACAAACCCCGCGAATGTATGCTCCACGGGAACCGGGACCAGTACGGCGAACTCGAGCGCTACGAGACGGTCGAAATCTGGTGCTGACGGGGCTGCGTCTGAAAACAAATCGCTCATACCCTGATTTTACTGGTGGTGGTTAAGTGCGAAAGGCCCCACTGTGGGTGGGGCCTTTCGTTTAATGGTTGTCCGGCGGTGTCCTACTCTCCCACACTCTCTCGGGTGCAGTACCATCGGCGCTG
>NZ_JBTNDV010000021.1:0-19043 GCF_054510815.1 Arthrobacter glycogeni | reverse complement strand
TGGGGGGGAGGTCCTTACCTTTTTGCCAGGTCCCTCCGCCCCAGGGTAAAGCCCCGTGTTTGGTGGGAAACACCACCCCCCGGGCCAGCCGAGAAGCCGGGCAAACCTGCACGGGTCTAGGGAACGAGCAGTACTTTCCCGGTGGTTTGGCGCGCCTCGAGGTCCGTGTGGGCCTGGGCTGCGGCCGCGAGCGGATAGGTCGCCCCGATCCTGACCTTCAAAGTGCCGTCCACCACCGCCGCGAAGACCTCCGAGGAGCGCCAGCGCCGCTCTTCGACGCTGAGCAGATAATCGGGCAGCCGCGGGCGAGTCAGGTGAACGGACCCGGCGGCAGCCAGTCGCTGCGGGTCGAACGCCGGTACCGGCCCGGACGCGGCGCCGAACAGCACCAGCGTGCCCCGCTTCCGCAGCGACGCCAGTGACCCGTCGAAGGTGGCCCGGCCCACGCCGTCGTACACCACATCCACCCCGACGCCGCCGGTCAGCCCACGCGCCGCGGTATCGAAGCACTCATAGCGCAACACCTCATCGGCGCCGGCCTCCCTGGCCAGCGCCTCCTTATCATTGGTGGACACCGTGGTGATGACCCGCGCACCCTTGGCCTTGAGCAGCTGGATGAGCAGCAGTCCCACCCCGCCCGCCCCAGCATGCGTCAGGACCGTCTGCCCCGCCTGCACCGCGAACGTGGTGTTGATCAAATAGTGCGCGGTCATGCCCTGCAGTGGGAGTGCCGCCGCGGTCTCAAGGCTGACCCCGTCCGGCACCGGCAGGGCTTTATCGGCCTCCACCAGCGTGTACTGGGCGTAGGTGCCGACTCCTTCGGCGAACGCTACCCGGTCGCCGACGGCGAAGCCCGACGCCTCGGGGCCCAGCGCCACCACTTCCCCGGCGGCCTCGGCTCCCGGCGTGAACGGATAGCCGACGGGGTAATAGCCGCTACGCTGGTAGGTCTCGATGTAGTTGACGCCCGCCGCGGCCACCCGCACCACCAGCCCGGAGCCAGCCGGCGTGGGCTGATCGACCTCAGCCATCTTCAATACGCCGGGTCCGCCGGCCTGCTGGACAACAATGGCTGTGGGCATCGAGAGTCTCCTTCGTTGGGGTGCTGTTTCGTTGGCGCTGTGATCCCATGCTAGAACGTCATGACACCTGCGTTGCGATCAAGTGCATAGTTATGTGGCTGTCTGTATATTCCTGTTGTAGAGTTGAGTCATGACTATTTCGGTAGCGGTATCCGGTGCGAGTGGCTACGCCGGTGGTGAAGCGTTGCGCCTGCTCGCGTCCCATCCTTCGGTGACGATCGGCGCGATCACCGCCCACAGCAGCGCCGGTTCGCGCCTCGGTGAACTGCAGCCCCACCTGCACGCCCTGAGCGACCGCCTGATTGAGGAAACCACTGTGGACAACCTCGCCGGTCATGATGTGGTGATTCTCGCCCTCCCGCATGGAGCCAGCGCCGAGATCGCCGCCCAGTTGCCTCCCACCACCCTGGTGATCGACGCCGGAGCCGACCACCGGCTCGCCGACCCAGCCGCGTGGGAGGAGTTCTACGGATCCCCGCACGCCGGCACCTGGCCCTACGGCCTGCCCGAGCTGCCCGGCCACCGGGAGAAACTTCGCGGCGCCCGTCGGATCGCCGTCCCTGGCTGTTACCCCACCAGCTCACTCCTCGCCCTGGCTCCGGGGTTCGCCGCTGGCCTGCTGCAGCCCGACGACGTCGTGATCGTCGCTGCCTCCGGTACGTCCGGCGCCGGCAAGGCGGTCAAGGCCAACCTGCTGGGCTCCGAGGTGATGGGCGGGATGAGTCCGTATGGAGTCGGCGGCGGCCACCGGCACACCCCCGAAATTGAGCAGGGCCTCTCGCTGGCTGCGGGGAAGCAGGTCCAGGTGTCGTTCACCCCCACGCTCGCGCCGATGTCCCGCGGCATCCTGACCACCGCCACCGCCAAGGTGCTGCCGGGCACCACCACCGAACAGCTCAGGGACGCCTGGACCGCAGCGTACGACGACGAACCCTTCGTCACCGTGCTGCCTGAGGGGCAGTGGCCCGCTACCAAGGCCGTGCTCGGCTCCAACTACGCGAACCTCCAGCTGGCCTACGACGGACACGCCGGCCGGGTGATCGTGACCTGCGTGATCGACAACCTCACCAAGGGCACCGCCGGCGGAGCTATCCAGTCCATGAACATTGCCCTCGGTCTCCCCGAGACCGCTGGGCTCATTCTGCAGGGAGTAGCACCATGAGCATTACCGCGCCAGCCGGATTCCGGGCCGCAGGCACAGCCGCCGGGCTCAAGGCGTCTGGCAACGCCGATGTTGCAGTGGTCGTCAACGACGGCCCGCTGCACCACGCCGCCGCAGTGTTCACCACCAACCGGGTGGTAGCCGCACCCGTGCTGTGGTCCCGCCAGGTGGTCTCCGACGGCAGGGTGGACGCCGTGGTCCTCAATTCAGGGGGAGCGAACGCCTGCACCGGTGCCGTGGGCTTCCAGAACACGCACGCCACCGCCGAACACGCCGCCGACGCCCTGGGCATCTCTGCTGGCGACGTGTTCGTCTGCTCCACCGGGCTGATCGGGGAGCAGCTCCCCATGGACAAGCTGCTGCCGGGCGTGAGCAATGCCGTCGCGCAGCTGTCCACCGCGGGCGGACAGGCGGCAGCCGAGGCGATCATGACCACCGACTCGGTGTCCAAGGAGGCCCGCCACCCGGCCTCGGCCGATGCGCCGAGCGAAGGATATTCCATCGGGGGCATGGCCAAGGGTGCGGGAATGCTCGCCCCCGGGCTGGCGACCATGCTGGTGGTCCTCACCACCGACGCCGTCGTCGACCCGGCACAGCTCGACACCGCCCTGCACGAGGCCACCCGGGTGACCTTCGACCGGACCGATTCGGATGGGTGCATGTCCACCAACGACACGGTGGTGCTCCTCGCCTCGGGTGCCAGCGGGGTCAGCCCCGACCCGCAGGAGTTCGCTGACGCGCTGACCAGGGTCTGCCACACGCTGGCCCAGCAGCTAATCAAGGACGCCGAGGGCGCCAGCCACGACATCGCCATCACCGCGGTCAACGCGGCCAGCGAACACGACGCAGAAACGGTGTGCCGGTCCGTCGCCCGCTCCAACCTTTTCAAGACCGCGATCTTCGGCAATGACCCCAACTGGGGCCGGGTGCTCGCGGCCGTGGGCACCACCGACGCCGCCTTCGAACCGGACCAGCTCAACGTGACGATGAACGGCGTACAGATCTGCCGCAACGGCGGCATCGGCGACTCCCGGGACCTGGTCGACCTTACCGGGCGGGAGGTCACGGTCGAGATCGATCTCAACGCCGGAACCGAGACCGCGACCATCTGGACCAACGACCTCACCCACGACTACGTGCACGAAAACTCGGCGTACTCGTCGTAGCGGGTGCCTGCCGCCCAGTCGTCACTAAGGACATCATGAACTCAGTTATCGCCGCACAGGACAAGGCCGAGACCCTGATCGAAGCGCTGCCGTGGATCCAACGGTTCGCCGGCACCACCATGGTCATCAAATACGGCGGCAACGCCATGGTCAATGAGGACCTGCGCCGGGCCTTCGCCGAGGACATCGTCTTCCTCCACCATGTAGGCATCCGCCCGGTTGTCGTGCACGGCGGCGGACCGCAGATCAGTTCTATGCTGCACCGCCTCGGCATCGAGTCCGAATTCAAGGGCGGCCTGCGGGTCACCACCCCCGAAACCATGGACGTGGTCAGGATGGTACTTACCGGGCAGGTGGGCCGCGAGCTCGTCGGTCTCATCAACTCCCACGGCCCCTACGCCGTCGGACTCTCCGGTGAGGACGGCGGCCTCCTGCAGGCCACCCGCGCCGGCACCGTCGTCGACGGCGTCGAGGTGGATCTCGGCCTGGTCGGCGAGGTGGTCGGCGTCAACCCGGCGGCGATCCTCGATATCCTCGAGGCCGGCCGGATCCCCGTGATTTCCACGGTGGCCCCGGAGATCGACGACGACGGCGAGGGCACCAACCAGGTGCTCAACGTCAACGCCGACACCGCCGCAGCAGCCCTCGCCCAGGCGCTGCACGCGTCCAAACTGGTGATCCTCACTGATGTTGAGGGGCTGTACGCCAACTGGCCGGACACATCCTCGCTGATCAGTTCGCTTACTGTCAGTCAGTTGCGCACCATGCTGCCGCACCTCGAATCCGGCATGATCCCCAAAATGACCGCGTGTTTGGCAGCAGTCGACGGCGGAGTGGAGCGGGCGCACATCGTCGACGGCAGGCTGGCGCATTCCATGCTGCTGGAAACCTTCACCACCGCTGGCATCGGCACCCAGGTAGTACCTGATAAGGACGGATCATGACGGACCTGAACCCCACAGATCTCAATCATGTAGAACAGCTCGCCGGGGTGCTCGACGAGCAGGCCTCTGGAGCCGACTGGCTCGCACGCTACAGCTCGTCGCTGCTCGGCGTCTTCGGCACGCCGCAGCGGGTGCTGGTCCGCGGTAACGGTTGCACCGTCTGGGATGCCGACGGCAACGAGTATCTCGACCTGCTCGGGGGCATCGCCGTCAACGCGCTGGGCCATGCCCACCCGTTCGTCAGCTCGGTGATTTCCAGCCAGCTTGCCACTCTGGGCCACGTCTCGAACTTCTTCACCAGTCCCACCCAGATTGCCCTGGCCGAGAAACTGTTGCAGCTGTCCCAGGCGCCCACCGGGTCGAAGGTATTCTTCGCCAACTCAGGGACCGAAGCTGTGGAGGCAGCCTTCAAGCTGGCCCGCCGCAACAGCACCCCCGCCGAAGACGGGAAGCCTGCCCGGAACCGGATTCTCGCCCTGGCTGGTGCCTTCCACGGCCGGACCATGGGGGCCCTCGCGCTGACCGCCAAGCAGGCGTACCGGGAACCATTCGAACCGCTGCCCGGCGGGGTGGAACATCTCCCATTCGGCGACATCGACGCCCTGGTAAATGCCGTCGACGACACCGTTGCCGCCGTCGTCATCGAACCCATCCAGGGGGAGGCTGGCGTCCGCCCGCTCCCGCCCGGATACCTGCGGGCTGCCCGTGACGTCACCACTCGGGCCGGCGCGCTGCTGATCCTTGACGAGGTCCAGACCGGCATCGGCCGCACCGGATCCTGGTTCGCGCACCAGCCCAGCGGCGTCGTGCCAGATGCCATGACCCTCGCCAAAGGGCTCGGCGGCGGGTTCCCCATTGGCGCGCTGGTCACGTTCGGCGACGCCGTGTCCTCCCTTTTCGCCCCCGGCCAGCATGGCACCACCTTCGGCGGCAACCCCGTGGCGACGGCGGCGGCCCTCGCCACCCTGCACACCATCGAGGCGACCGACCTGCTCGGCCACGCGCACGACGTCGGAGCGTGGCTCCGCGCCGAGCTCGCCACAGTGGACCAGGTCACGGAGGTCCGCGGTGAGGGGCTGCTGATCGGCTTCGACCTGGACGGCGACTACGCCGCCGAGGCAGTGACTGAAGCGTTGCACCGGGGCTTCATCGTGAACGCTCCCACCCCGCATACACTGCGCCTGGCACCGCCGCTGATCCTCACCCGGGACCAGGCTGCCACCTTCACCGCCGCGCTGCCCGGCATCATAGCCATCGCAAAGGACCGTACCCCATGACCCGCCACTTCCTGATCGACACCGACCTCACACAGGCTGAACAGACCGAAGTCCTCGACCTGGCCGCAGAGCTCAAGCGGGCCCCCTATTCGCGCAGCACCTACGCCGGCGTCGACCCGGACGGAGTGGCCACCACCGGGCGTCAGACCGTCGCGGTCATCTTCGACAAGACCTCTACCCGCACCCGGGTCTCCTTCGCCACCGGCATCGCCGATCTGGGCGGGGTCCCGCTGATCATCGGCGCGGGGGACTCGCAGTTGGGCCACAAGGAATCCATCACCGACACGGCCAAGGTGCTCGAACGCATGGTCTCCACCATTGTGTGGCGCACCTACGCCCAGACGGGGCTGGAAGAAATGGCCGCGGCGTCGAAGGTGCCCGTGATCAACGCGCTCTCCGACGACTACCACCCGTGCCAGCTCCTCGCCGACCTTCTGACCATCCGCGAACACAAGGGCACCCTGGCCGGGCTCACCCTCGCTTATCTGGGCGATGCCGCCAACAATATGGCCAACTCCTACCTGCTTGCCGGCGTAACAGCCGGGATGCACGTGCGGATCGCCGGTCCCGAGGGGCATCTGCCTCAGCAGGCGGTGGTTGACGCTGCTACCGCCCGGGCCGCCGAAACCGGTGGGTCGGTGCTCGTCACCACCGACCCGGCCACGGCACTGACCGGCGCCGACGTCGTCGCGACCGACACCTGGATTTCCATGGGCCAGGAACCTGACAGCGCCAGCGCCAAGGACGCGACCTATGAGTTGTTCAGCAGCTACGGGGTGGATGCGGCGGCGATGGCGCTGGCTGCACCGGACGCCGTCGTGCTCCACTGCCTGCCCGCCTACCGCGGCTACGAGATCGCAGCCGACGTCATCGACGGCCCGCAGTCAGTGGTCTGGGATGAGGCCGAAAACCGGTTGCACGCCCAGAAAGCCCTGATGGTGTGGCTGATGGACCGGCGATGACCCAACTGCAGCCCACCACCAAAACCGCCCGCCAGGCCAGGATCCGGGCCATCCTCACGGGTCAGTCTGTTCGCTCGCAGGCGGAGCTGGCGGCGCTCCTGGCCGACGACGGCGTCCTCGTCACCCAGGCGACCCTCTCCCGCGATCTGGTGGAACTCGGCGCCGTCCGGGTCCGTGCGGGCGAAGGGACGCTCGTCTACGCGGTACCCGCCGAGGGCGGCGGACGGACCCCGCAGAGCGGGGTCACCCAGGAAAGTCTCGACTCCCGGCTGGCGCGACTCTGTTCGGAGTTGCTCGTCACCGCCGAGGCGTCGGGCAACCTGGTGGTGCTTCGCACCCCGCCCGGGGCCGCCAATTTTCTTGCCCTCGCCATTGACCACTCGGTGATGCCCTCGGTCCTGGGCAGCCTCGCCGGCGACGACACGATTATGCTGGTGACCCGTGACCCGGCGGGTGGGCCGGACGTCGCCGCGCGTTTCCGCCAGTTCGCTCAAGACCCCATGAACAAGCCCCTGTCCTGAACAGCACACCCCCAACGCCCCTCAACACCCCCACAATCTAGGAGCACAACCCATGACTGAACGCATCGTCCTCGCCTATTCGGGCGGACTCGACACCTCAGTGGCCATCGGCTGGATCGCGGAAGCGACGGGCGCCGAGGTCATCGCCGTCGCCGTCGACGTCGGACAGGGTGGCGAATCCCTGGAGGAGATCCGCCAGCGCGCCCTCGACTGCGGCGCCGTCGAAGCCTACGTTGCTGACGCCCGCGAGGAATTCGCCACCGAGTACTGCATGCCGGCGCTGAAGGCCAACGCCCTCTACATGGACGCCTACCCCCTGGTCTCCGCCGTCTCCCGTCCGGTGATCGTGAAGCATCTGGTCGCCGCGGCCCGCGAGTTCGGCGCCACCACCGTTGCCCACGGCTGCACCGGCAAGGGCAACGACCAGGTGCGGTTCGAGGTGGGCATCCAGACCCTCGGCCCAGACCTGCGCTGCATCGCTCCCGTGCGTGACCTCGCCCTGACCCGGGACAAGGCCATCGCCTTCGCCGAAGAACACAACCTGCCGATCCAGACCACCAAGAAGAACCCGTTCTCGATCGACCAGAACGTGTGGGGCCGCGCAGTGGAAACCGGTTTTCTCGAGGACATCTGGAACGGTCCCACCAAGGATGTCTACGAGTACACGGATTCCCCGGAGTTCTCCCCGGCAGCGGACGAAGTGACCATCACCTTCCGTGAGGGAATCCCCGTCGCCATCGACGGCGTCGCCGTCACCCCGCTGCAGGCCATCGAGCAGCTCAACCGGCGCGCCGGAGCCCAGGGCGTGGGACGCATCGACATCGTCGAGGACCGCCTGGTCGGCATCAAGAGCCGTGAAATCTATGAGGCACCGGGCGCCATGGCCCTGATCGCCGCCCACCGCGAACTGGAAAACGTCACCGTCGAACGTGAGCAGGCCCGGTTCAAGAAGACCGTCGGCCAGCGCTGGACCGAACTGGTGTACGACGGCCAGTGGTTCTCCCCACTGAAGCGTTCACTCGACACCTTCATCGAGGACACCCAGAAGTATGTGTCGGGCGACATCAGGATGGACCTGCACGGCGGGCGCGCCACCGTGACCGGCCGCCGCTCCGAGACGGCCCTGTACGACTTCAACCTGGCCACCTACGACACCGGCGACACCTTCGACCAGTCGATGGCCCGCGGCTTCATCGAAATTTTCGGCCTGTCGTCCAAGGTGGCCTCGGGTCGCGACGAGCGGGCGGGTCAGTAACTGTGTCAGGAGCCACCACCAACGAGGGAGCCCTGTGGGGCGGCCGGTTCGACGGCGGACCCGCCGACGCGCTGGCCGCCCTGAGCAAATCGACCCACTTCGACTGGCGCCTCGCGGTCTACGACATCGCCGGATCCCGGGCCCATGCCCGGGTGCTGCACCGCGCCGGTCTGCTCGACGACGGCGAGCTGACCGGCATGCTCACGGCCCTCGACACCCTCGACGACGACGTCCGGTCCGGCGCCTACATCCCTGCCGCATCGGATGAGGACGTGCATGGGTCCCTGGAACGCGGCCTGATCGAACGAGCCGGCGTGCAGTTGGGCGGGAAGCTGCGTGCCGGCCGGTCCCGGAACGACCAGGTGGCCACCCTGGGCCGGATGTATCTGCGGGACCACGCCCGGATCATCGCCAGCGGGGTGCTGGCGACCATCGAGGCGCTGGTCCGGCAGGCCGAGGATCACCTGCGGGTTCCCATGCCGGGCCGCACCCACCTGCAGCATGCCCAGCCGGTGCTGCTCAGCCACCACCTCCTCGCCCACGCCTGGGCGCTGCTGCGCGATGTGCAGCGGTTGCAGGACTGGGACAAGCGTGCCGCGGTGTCACCTTATGGGTCCGGCGCGCTGGCAGGTTCCTCACTGGGGCTCGACCCGCAGGCGGTCGCCGCGGAGCTGGGCTTCACCTCCGCCACTCACAACTCGATCGACGGGACCGCGGCACGGGATGTCTACGCCGAGTTCGCGTGGATTGCCTCCATGATCGGGGTTGATCTGTCCCGGATCAGTGAAGAGGTGATCCTGTGGGCCACCAAGGAGTTCTCCTTCGTCACCCTCCACGACTCCTACTCCACCGGGTCATCGATCATGCCGCAGAAGAAGAACCCCGACGTCGCCGAACTGGCCCGCGGCAAAGCGGGCCGCCTGATCGGTAACCTCACCGGGCTGCTGGCCACCCTCAAAGGGTTGCCGCTGGCCTATAACCGTGACCTGCAGGAAGACAAGGAACCGGTCTTCGACGCGACCGACACCCTGGAAGTGCTCCTGCCGGCCGTCTCGGGCATGATCGCCACGCTGACATTCAACACTGAGCGGATGGCGTCCCTGGCACCCCAGGGGTTCGCCCTCGCCACGGATATTGCCGAATGGCTGGTTCGCCAGGGGATTCCGTTCCGGGAAGCCCACGAACTCTCCGGCGCGGCAGTCCGGCTGGCCGAGGGGCGCGGCGTTGAACTGTGGGACCTCAGCGACGCCGACTATGCGTCCATTTCCGATTCCCTCACCCCCGGTGTCCGGGAGGTGCTCACTGTCGAGGGCTCGCTGAACAGCCGCGACTCGCAGGGTGGCACGGCCCCGGCCGCCGTGGAACGCCAATTGCAGGCGTTGCGGGATGAGCTGACCACGGCGGCCAGCTTCCTCTCGGAAGCGCGGGGTACCCTCAAGAAAAGGACCTGAAGCACACGCCCTTCGCGGGGCCCAACGAAGAGGACCCTCAATGATCGAACATCTCATCCGCGAAGTATCAGCCGGTCTCGCCGTCGCGGGCGAAGACTTCAAGGCAACGGTCAAGGGCCTTGACGACGCCTCGTTCGGCGGGCCGACGGCGTTGCCGGGTTGGTCGCGGGCTCATGTGGTGGCCCACGCGGAGGGCATTTCGCGCGCCATGCAACGGCAGGTTGAACACGCCGTCCAGGGGGAGACGATCGAGCTGTACGACGGCGGCTTCGACGGCCGAGTCCAGGCCATCGAAGCCAGGGCGCAACGCGATCCCTTAACGCAGAAGGAGGCGCTAGTGGCGGCGGTTGACGACGCCATCGGCGCTTTCGAGCATGCCCGTGACCATTGGGAAGCCAAAATCTCCTACCGGGACGGGACGGTGTATGACGGCGCCCTGGCCCTGTGGCGGGAACTGGTCATCCACGCCTCCGACCTCGATGCCGGCACCACCTCGCGGGACTGGAGTGACCGCTTCTGCCACTATCTGATCGATTTCCTCGCCGCCCGGGTTCCCGCGGGTACCGTGTTGAAGCTGCAGCCCCTCGGCGAGGAACCCATCACCATCCAGGGCACCCCTAACGACGGCGCCGCACCCGCCAACGATGACGCTGCCCACGACGCTGCTGCCCACACCGTCGTCGTCACCGGCGCCCTGCAGGACATCGCTGCCTGGTTGGCCGGCCGCGAACCCGTTGGGGGACTGGAAGCGACCGATGCGGCAGCAGCCGCAGACACCGTCGACCTGCCTGAGCTGCTGTCCTGGCCTGCGGCGTTGACACCCCGGTAAGGACCCTTCCGGAAGGCTGGCCTCTGGGGTAGGTTGGGAGCAGCCTGTCGTAGGAGGCGCCATGGAATCCCAACTCACCGGCGAGTTGCAGCTCGAATCGATCTCAGATCGCGCCGAGCCGTTAGGCCGAATTGAACGGCTGAGCGACGGCTATGTGATCGCGTTTGACCGGCAGCTTGATTACCCCCGCTCCTACATCTGGAACCTCCTCACCGATCCCGCCCGGGTGTCCCAATGGCTCGGTAAACTTACTCCGGGGTGGGTGCTGGGCAAGGAATATTCGCTGGACATGAGCGGGGACCTGTCCACCGGAACCGTCCTGCAACTGAATCCACCCACGAGTCTGCAGGTCACCTGGGACGATAGCATGGGGCTCGAATCGCTGCTGGAATGGCGGGTCCTCGACTGCGCCGGTGGCACCCTCCTCCAGTTCCAGGCCCGGTCGGAGACCACAGAGTTCCTCACCGAGGGGGCAGCAGGCTGGCAGCTCATCCTCGACGCACTGGACGACGTCGCCGCCGGGCGGACCGTCCGACCCGGTGCCGACTGGGCGGCACTGCGGAAGGAATACGCCGCCAGATATCAGGTTTCGCACACGATGGGCGAGCTCGAAATCGCCGATGGCATCACCATGATCCACTTTGACCGGCGCTTCGAGGCACGGCTGCCCAGAGTCAAGGACGCGCTGACCGCCGATCCCACCCAACAGCCGCGCGTCGAGCAGGCGGAAGTGGACTTTACCGCCACCGGTTCCGTCACGCTCCTCACCGTCCGGCATGTGGTGGAGGACCCCACCGAAACCGCGGCCCTCATGGCCCGGTGGCATGCGCATCTCGATGCCGTGGGGGTGGATCTCGACGGCGACACCCCTCACATCAGCGTCCGCAAACTGCGGGTCCTCGAAGACTTCTACCGGGCCAATACCGCCGCCGAGTGAGTCGCTTCGCGGGCCAGGAGACTGGTCTTCACCTCAAGACCCCAGCGGAAACCACCTAGCGATCCGTCGGTGCGGATCACCCGATGACACGGCACGAACAGCGCTGCAGCATTCCTGGCGCAAGCCCCCGCCGCGGCACGCACCGCGGCAGCGTTTCCCGCCAGCGACGCGTATTGCGCGTAGGTCACCGGCTGACCGGGTCGCACAGTCCGCAGCATGTCCCAGGCGTGACTGCGGAACGGACCCGAGACCTGCCGCACGGTCACCGAGTCGATGGCGCCGACGTCGCCGTCGTAATAGGCAGTGACGGCGGCGGTAATGGGGCCAAGTTCCGCAGGGTCCACCTGACGCGGCGCTTCAGCGGGGCGGAGCGCCGGATGGACTTGCCCGGTGAGATCCCCAAGGTCAACGGTCCAGCCCGACGCAAGAACCGCGCCGTCCTGTTCCAGTATGGTGAATGGCCCATCGGGGGTGTGGACAGTGGTCTGCTTGCAGGCGGGGGGATGGGTGAGGGTCAAGGGGATACCGCTTTCACTGGTGGGTTGGTGGGGGTACCGGCAAGGCGCCAGAGGTGCATCGTCGCGTAGGAACGCCAGGGGCTGAAGCGCTCCATGATGGCCGAGACCCGGCGAGGATCGGTTATTAAGGAGGGGCCGGCCAGTGCCGCCCAGCCGTTCCGGACCGCGGCGTCGTTATCCAGGTGGATGTCGGTGGCGCCCAGAACGCGCATCGCCACATAGCTGACGGTCCACGGTCCAATGCCCGGGAACGGCAGGAGTTTGCGCTCAAGATCGGCAAGATCGTCCTGCACCCCGAACTGGAGGCTGCCGTCGGCAAGCGCCGCGCTCACCCGCAACACACTGTCGACCCGCCGGGCTGGACCCCTGAGGAGACCGGCGCCGCCGTCGGCGACCTGCGCGGCAGTCGGGAACAGCCGGTGGACGTGGTGCCCGGAGGGCGTTCCGGCGGGGGCCAGTGTTGAGGGGCTGCCCAGCACCGCCAGCCGGTGCAGGGCGGTGCGGGCCGCTTTCACGGTGATCTGCTGGCCAATCAGGGCGCGCAGCAGGATCTCGTGCGGGTCAATTGCCCCGGGGAGCCGGATGCCCGGGATGAGCTGAACTCTGCTGGCGAGCAGCGGGTCGGCGCCCAGCACAGCGTCCACCGCCAGCGGGTCGGCGTCGAGGTCAAACAGCCGACGGATCCGGGATAGCAACACCGGAAGATCGGGCAGCTTTTCGACCATCACCTTGACTGCGAGGGCCGGGACGCCGCTGGACGCCGTCGCCAGTCGCGCGCTGAACCACGCCTGTCCGTCGGGCAGTTGAAGCAGCCGTTCGTACGTTTCGGTCGTGGCATACTCCACCCCCTCAACGGCACGCAAGCGCAGGAAATCGAAGATACCGGGATCGTACGGCGCCCGCAGCGGCAGCAGCAGCGACAGGGTGGTCCCCGGTTCGGTTCCAGCGTCACCGGTGTCACCGGCGTTATGGCTGCTGGGGATGGTCGCGCGTGCCCGAAGATCGGACGGGGTGAGGGCAAACACTTCCTGCACTGTGTCGTTGAACTGTCTGACACTGCTGAACCCGGCAGCGAAGGCGATATCGGCGAACCTCATTCCAGTGGCGGTCAGCAGGGACCGGGCGGTCTGCGCGCGGGTTGCGCGAGCGAGAGCCAACGGGCCGGCGCCGAGTTCCTGGAGGAGGATCCTGTTCAGTTGGCGGCTTGAATACCCGAGCCGTGCGGCCAGACCCGTCACACCCGTGCGGTCCACTTCGCCGTCGGAGATCAACCGCATCGCGCGCGCCGCGGCGTCGGAACGCAAATTCCAGTCGGGGGTGCCGGGCACAGCTTCAGGGAGGCAACGCTTGCAGGCCCGGTAGCCAGCCTGGTGAGCCGCGGCCGAGGTCTGGTAGAAGGTGACGTTGGCGGGCTTCGGTGTCCGCGCCGGGCAGGACGGACGACAATAGATTTTCGTCGTCGCCACCGCTGTGACGAACTGCCCGTCGAAACGGGCGTCCCGGGAATCGATTGCCCGGTACTGCTGCCAGAAGTCCATCTCCCCATCGTTGCAGGTTCCAGCACCCCTCCGCTAGCGGGAATCGGACATCAGGGTGAGTGAACCGGCCGGGGGTTTGCTACGGTCTTGTGCTGTGGATGCCACGACCGACCGAAACCGCCTGGCCCTGCCCGCCACCGTGGTTGCACACACCCTGCTGGGCGCCCGACTCACCCACGACGACGGCACCGACCGCGTTTCCGTGCGCATCACGGAGGTGGAGGCGTACCTCGGCCCCGACGATCCGGGCTCCCACGCCTTCCGGGGGCAAACC
Source organism: Arthrobacter glycogeni (assembly GCF_054510815.1). Lineage (NCBI taxonomy): Bacteria > Bacillati > Actinomycetota > Actinomycetes > Micrococcales > Micrococcaceae > Arthrobacter > Arthrobacter glycogeni. The sequence continues at coordinate 5,127 of NZ_JBTNDV010000021.1, read as the reverse complement.
GCCCGGAACGCGACCATGTTCGGCGACGCGGGCCACCTCTACGTGTACTTCACCTACGGCATGCACTACTGCGCCAACGTGGTCTGCGGCCAGACGGGGGAGGCCACCGGGCTGTTGCTACGGGCCGGCGAAATTGTCGAGGGCCACAACGCTGCCCGGGAACGTCGCGGCTTCCCCCGCGTCGAGCTTGATCTGGCTCGCGGACCCGCCCGGCTGGCTCAGGCCCTTGGCCTGAATAGGAGGTTCGACGGCACCGACCTGTTCGGTGGGCCACTCGCCTTGACGCTGCCGGAGACCGCCGCAGATCCGGCCAGCGTGTCGAGCGGCCCCCGCGTCGGAGTGGCGGGGGCGGGTGGAGGGGAGGCTTACCGGTGGCGGTTCTGGCTCACCGGCGACCCCACAGTGTCCCGCTACCGCGCGGCCAAGCCCCGGACAGCCCGTACAGTTAACGGGTGAATAATTCAGTGCCCGATGTTTCAGGGCCAACCGCCTCACCGTCAGCAATCGTGTCAACCACGGCCCAGGACCACATCGACCGGCTGTGCCTCACGGTTGAGGACTTCCCCCGGCCCGGCATCAGCTTCCGCGATCTGACGCCCGTGTTCGGAGACGGTGCCGCGTTCCGCGCCGTCGTCGACGACCTGATGCAGCCCTTCGCCGGCACATTCGACCTGGTGGCGGGCATCGAGGCCCGAGGATTCCTCCTCGCCGCGGCAGTTGCGTACGCCACCGGGACGGGAGTGATCGCGGTCCGCAAGCCGGGCAAGCTACCCCGCCCGGTCCACTCCGAGTCCTACAGTCTTGAGTATGGGGAAGCCTCGCTGGAAATCCACCGGGACGACGTCGCCCCCGGCACCCGGGTTCTCGTACTCGACGACGTGCTGGCCACGGGCGGGACCCTCGCCGCAGCGACAGCGTTGTTTGACTCCTGCGGTGCTGACGTCGTTGGATGCGCTGTGGTCCTGGAACTGCAGGCCCTGCAGGGACGCCGGAGGGTGCAGCAGCACCGGGTACATGCTGTGGCGTCCTCCTAGGATTCGCTGACCATGCCAAAAGTGTCACCTGCACTGTAGAATTGACGGTCTGCCTTTGGCGAGAGGGAAACGCATAATGCATCACACATCCACGGCCCGCACCGAGCTTGAGCACGAGCGCGGCTATGTGGCAGGGCTGTACCAGCGGCTTGACGAGCTCCGCGACGAAAAGCGGGGGCAACTTGCCGAGGTGCGCCGTTCCCTGTCGGCCGGGTCACATCAAAACCGCTCTGAACGCGATGCTTTTGCCACCATGTATGAGGACCGGTTGGCGCAGCTGAACGCAGTGGACGATCGCCTCGTGTTTGGCCGGCTGGACCTCGACGACGGCGACGAGCGATACATCGGCAGGATCGGGCTGTCCACCGAGGACCTTCAGCAGCTCATGGTCGACTGGCGTGCCCCTGAGGCAGGAACCTTCTATCAGGCCACCGCCTTCGAACGGATGGGAGTGCGACGACGTCGGCACCTGATTCTGTCCCGGCGGAACGTCCTCGCCATTGAAGATGATGTGTTGGACGCCGCGCTGTTGACCGAAGACGAATCGCTGCAGGGCGAGGGAGCGCTGCTGGCTGCGCTCAATTCCAAGCGCACCGGGCAGATGTCTGACATCGTCGGCACGATTCAGGCCGAGCAGGACCGGGTGATCCGCGCACCCCTTCAGGGCGTCGTCGTCGTCCAGGGCGGACCGGGAACCGGCAAGACCGCGGTAGCGCTGCACCGCGCCGCCTATCTCCTCTATACGCACCGGGAACGGCTGAAGTCGGCCGGCGTCCTGCTCGTGGGCCCGACGAACGCGTTCATGAAATACATAGAGCGGGTGCTGCCGTCCCTGGGCGAGACCGGTGTGGTGATGGCCAGCATCGGCAGTCTGATGCCCGGCATCACCGCAGTGCAGGAGCCCACCGAGGATGCCGCCGAGATCAAGGGTCGCCTGGACATGGTCGAGGTGCTGCGGCGTGCCCTGGCGAACCGCCAGCGGGTCCCCCACGAGGACAAGCGACTCAACGTCGAAGGCACCCTGTTGACCCTGTCCCCACGGCAGGTCCGCAAAGCCCGCGACCGGGCCCGCGCCACCGGGAAACCCCACAACGAAGCCCGCGTGACCTTTGTGAAGATCTTGCTGCGGGAATTGACCGAGCAGCTCACCGAGCAGCTCGAGGAGTCGTCGGGGGCGGGGAACACTGCCGACCGGTCCTATCTGGCGGAGGATGTGCGCAGCTCGCGGGATGTCCGGATAGCGCTGAACCTCGCCTGGATGCCCCTCACCCCTGAGAAGTTCATCGCCGAACTGCTGACCAAACCGGGCATCCTTGCCGCTGCCGCGCCAGGATTCACCGACGCTGAGCTTGTGCACCTCACCCGGCCCGCCGGTGCCCCGTGGACCGAAGCCGATGTGGCCCTGCTGGATGAGGCCGCCGAGCTGCTCGGTGACCTCGACCCGTCAGCCGGGCGCGATACGGCGGTCAGGGACCAGGAGCGCCGCCGCGACTTGGCGAACGCCGAGCGGACTCTCGAGAACGTGAACGAGTCCCTCGCCGATTCAGGGGTTGATGGTGTCCTTACCGCTGAGGACCTGGCAGACCACAACGCGGTGACCGAGGCCAGAATGAGCGCAGCCGATCGCGCCTCGGTCGACAGGACGTGGGCCTTCGGTCACATCGTGGTCGATGAAGCGCAGGAACTCTCACCGATGCAGTGGCGCGTCCTGATGCGCCGTTGCCCGCTGAAGTCGTTCACCATTGTGGGGGACATCGCGCAGACCAGTTCAGCGGCGGGGTCAAATTCCTGGCAGCAGGCGCTGGAACCTTTCGTGGGGGAGCGGTGGCAACTCGAAGAACTGACTGTCAACTACCGCACGCCCGCGCAGATCGCCGAGGCAGCCGCCCGGATGGCCAACGCCGCTGGCCTGGTGGTGTCGGCGCCCAAGGCAGTCCGGGAGGGACGCTGGGCCCCGATCGTGGACCGGGTGCCTGAGCTGATTCCGGCGCTCCTGACCGCTGTGCCGGAAGAACTCGACGCTGTGGAGGGGGGACTACTGGCCATCATCGCGCCCGAGCGACTCCTGGCGGAGGTGCGGGCAGCACTGACCGGAGCGTACGGGCCGCGGATTGGCTTCGGTGCCGGCAGCACGGGCCAGGACATCGTTGTCACCAGTCCACGGGAAGCCAAGGGCCTGGAATTCGACGGTGTCGTGGTGTTGGAACCGGCAGAGATGCTCGACCCTCGATCCATCAGGGTGGGCGATCTGTACGTGTCCATGACCCGGCCCACCCAACGCCTACGACTCATTGCCACCGGTGAAATACCGGCAGGCATCGAGGACTGATAATTTAGAGCCTGTGTCCCAGCAAACAGAACCCACAGACCCAGGCCCCGCCGAGCTCCTGAACGGCCAGCGCAACGACCCGGCTTTCGCCAATGTATGGCAAGAACTGAAGTGGCGCGGACTGGTCCACGTCTCCACCGACGAGAAGGCCCTCGAGGAAGCCCTCGCGGGCGACCCGGTGACCTTCTACTGTGGTTTCGACCCCACCGCTCCCAGTTTGCATCTTGGACACCTGGTGCAGTTGCTGACGATGCGCCGGCTGCAACTCGCCGGCCACCGTGCGCTAGGGCTGGTCGGGGGTTCCACCGGCCTGATCGGTGACCCGCGGCCCACGTCGGAGCGTGCGCTCAATACGCCCGAAACCGTTGCCGAGTGGGTCGAGAAGCTGAAGGCTCAGGTGGAAAAATACCTTGACTTCACCGGGGCCAATCCTGCCCGGATGGTCAACAACCTGGACTGGACGGCGCCGCTGAGTGCCATTGACTTCCTGCGGGAGATCGGCAAGCACTACCGGGTGGGCACCATGCTGGCCAAAGACGCCGTCAGCGCCCGGCTGAATTCCGACGCCGGCATCAGCTACACGGAGTTCAGCTACCAGATTCTTCAGGGCCTTGACTTCCTTGAGCTCTACCGCAGCTACGGCTGCACCCTCCAGACCGGCGGATCCGATCAGTGGGGCAACCTGACCAGCGGCACCGACTTGATCAGGCGTGCCGAGGGGAAGAGTGTCCACGCCATTGGTACCCCGCTGATCACCAACTCAGACGGCACAAAGTTCGGCAAGAGCGAGGGCAACGCCATCTGGATCGACGCCGAGCTCACCAGCCCCTACGCCTTCTACCAGTTCTGGCTCAATACTGCCGACGCGGACGTGGTGGGCCGGCTGAAGGTTTTCACGTTCAAGTCGCGTCAGGAGATCGACGAGCTCGGGCGAGCCGCCGAGGAGCGGCCGCACCTGCGTGAGGCTCAGCGTGCCCTGGCATTCGAGGTGAATTCCCTGGTGCACGGGGTGGACGCCACCGAGAAGGTGATTGCCGCGTCGGCCGCCCTATTTGGGCATGGTGAGCTATCCGGGCTGGACAACACCACGCTGTCGGCTGCGATGGCCGAACTGCCGACAGTACGGGTGTCCAGGGACTCACTGGGGATTATTGACCTGCTGGTCACCAGTGGGCTGTCCGCCAGTAACTCGGCGGCCCGGCGCACGGTGGGGGAGGGCGGCGCCTACGTGAACAACGTCAAGGTGCAGGATCCCGACGCAGTGGTCACTGCAGACACCCTGCTCCACGGCCGGTATCTGGTGCTTCGCCGCGGCAAACGCACTCTGGCGACAATCGATGTGTCACCGGCCTGACCGCGCGAATCGGGGGCCGCGCAAGGGGATTTGCGCGGACCCGGATCCACGTGTAATGTTTTCTGAGTTGCCGCCATTGAGTGGCAACCACCCCCTTCGAAATTTCATCAGGTAGTCCGGCGTGTGCTCAGCACAGAAGCCAGACTCACCTGAACTTTTCGTCGGCTCATTCGGTTGTGTTTGTCGAAATCCGGAAATAGCGCGGATTTGACAAAGAGAATGCGGATGGAATAACTTTAGATAAGTCGCAGCGAGGAAATGTAAATAGAAAGTATATTTACAAGAACCTCGAATTGCGCCTGTTGTTTGAGAACTCAATAGTGTGCCATGTTTGTTGATACCGATTGTTTTATTGATTGGTTGAATTTGGCTGCATGATGCCATTTTGTGGTGTTGTGTGGTTGTTTTTG
>NZ_JBTNDV010000020.1:0-48407 GCF_054510815.1 Arthrobacter glycogeni | reverse complement strand
TGATGGTGGATTCAAGCTGGCCAAGACGATGCATGCCCGGACCCTTTCTTCTTGCAGTAAACCGAAACCGTACCGTTAGGATCCAATCCTACCGTGCATAGTAGATCCCGCCCACGAGTGGTTGTGGTGCCTGCAAGCCGATGCCCTGAGCGCGACCCTCTGCCGGACTCTCCACCGAACGAGTGCCTTGAGCACGTCTAGGGTTCAAATATTTGCGGCGAGCATGGCGCGGCCGCGATTGAGGATTGTGGTGATGCAGGAGCGTTCTTGCCGGGTGAAAGATGGTCTGTAGTGCTCGCCATCGGGCGTGGTGCTTGCTAGGTTGTTGCCGAAAAAGAGCTTGTCATGGCAATTGGAGGCTTCTGTTCCGTCGTCATTCAGGGATACGCCCAAACTGCGAGCTATGTCGTTGAATAGGTTCCAGCCGTTGAGTATCTGCGCGCAGATTGCATCTGTTGCCGGAAGGTCCAGCAGTTGCTCTAGTCCATCAAGGTTGAGTGGCTCATCGTCACCCTGTTCCAGGATCAGGCCGCAGCGATGCGCCACCATTGCGACCCCCTCCCCAACAGCACCAGACACAATTTTCCCGTTACTAACAAGTACGCAATCGGTATCGGTCTCACGATCGTCGGTTCCGTCGTCCGTCTGCCACACGAGGGCGACTATCTGGCCGCGGAAGTGGATCCGGTACTCGTAGGAGATCATCACTTTCGGATACTACTCGTAAGCCCATGCTTTTCAGCTCACTAGAGTCGGGCAACGCCGCAGCACGCTGGTGTCTATGTGTCCCATGAAGGTTTGCATCGGTGACGTAATCGATCCAGCCACACGACTGGACCGAAGGTGCCCCTCCGAGCACCGTCACCCTCGGCGGCTTCTGGTGGATCCCGGTGCCACCCCGCCCGGGTGGTGAACCGCTCCGTATCCGCCATCGCGGCCTCGTACTCGGTGCGGTCGAACACCATTATCTGGGGCAAGAGCAGCGTTGGATCATAGGCCCCGGGGTCCTCGTCGTCTTCGCCAGCCCAATGTGGTTGCCTCCAAATGACTGTGTCAGCATCGAAGTCGAGAGATACAGCAAGATTGCCGTCCCGGTCGCCGAACACGCCGCGATACTCGCCCACCCACCGGAATACTGTTGCACGCGAGAAGCGGCGTGCAAACGGAGAAACACACGCGCAACCAGGCCACTCAGTGTGGCGCGACACGCCCGTTAGCTGGTTCCTGCACGGAAAATCGCTATCAACATGTCATTTCCGATCAACAGGATTCGTCGTACTATCGACCGGCTTCGGAACGCTTTGGCTACTGGCAGACGGAGGATTTCCGTGGCGGATCAGTGAGGGCGTTCGTTGGATTCGGCTGACAGAAGTCACGCGAAGATGCATCTCTCGCCGCCCACGAAAGGCAGCGAGCTTTGGCTGGGATGTGGTCGGGAAAATCTTTCTCTGCTAGCCCCACCCGGGCCGTAAACCGATTCCATGGGCTCTCCACCTCGGCCTGTTACTCGTCCTCAGTTACACGGGCCAGGGCATCAGAGGTGACCCCACCTGAGCCGACGGCGAAGTGGTCCGAAACGAAAACGCGGGTCTCATCCATCGGCCCATTGAGCCAGGCATTGCCATAGCAAAGGGCTGCACCCGTTTGTTCCCCATTCAGAGATTCTGGTTCTACGTCCGCCCTGGTAACCACGAGCAATAGCCAAAGGCTACAGCTGCTCATTCGGCGATCCCCCACCGCTCTGCCACCTCGCTTAGTATGGCCGCATGGGGACCGTCTTGGATAAGCGACAACGGCATATTGTTCCGATCGTGGCGGTCGGCGTTCTGATCACCGCAGCGTACGCGTTGATCGGCGCACTACAGATTCTCGTCTGGAACCCCATGGCGGCCGTTCCGGGTATGAGCCTCCAAGAGATCAATACTGCTATGTCGTCTGCGAACGAACAGCTAGTGGAAGCCCCGGTTTATATGTGGGCACTGACCGGTCCGATCCTCGCGCTTATCGTCGGTGCCTTCGCTATCGTCAAATACCCTGACTTGCCGTGGATGATTAGCCGGTTCTTCCTGATCATCGTCATGCTCGGGATGCCTGCCTACTTCTTTGCCTCTTTTAATCCTGAAATGAGCATCGCTGACGCGTTCGCCACCTCAGGCGGAGACCATGCCCCCTGGAGCAATATTCTCTACGCCATGAGCCTCCTCTCATTGATCCTCCTACTGGTCACCGCTACACGGAAGGATCAGCCCCATCGGAAGGCTGCCTAGTTGTAGTCCGCCTTGCATGCTTCGATCGAGTATTAGACGAAACCCCCAAACCTGCTCAGGATCGGCGCTGACGAGGCGATACGCACCTTCCCCGCCCGAGGAAATGCCGGGGAAGGTAGCCCAACCGCTGCAGCCACATCATGGATCGACAGGCTTCTCTGGCACCCGAACCGATGGTTGAATCACCCTTACTTCGGGAGTCCGCAGTAGTTACGCTGAGGCATGGACGATATCGGACGCGCCAAGGTGGGCAAATGGGAGAAGATTCAATATATGGTCCTGATTGGCATCTTCTTTCCGGCCTACCTGATCTGGGGTGTGCTCGAGGGCCTCGGCATCAGCTTCTGGGCCAGAACCGGGTTTACCCTCTTCATCTACTTTGGTCTGTTGTATCTCCTCGGGCGACCCGCTGGGGCCGAACGCCGACGACGACTTCAGACCGAGTCGGATCGCGGGATTTTCGACTGCTCCATCCGCTTCGCCAATGCCCTGCCCGGCTCGTTGCGGGACCTGTGGGATGACGGCGTCGCACAGCAAACGGGACAGGGAATGGATTTCCAGACTCAAATGGGTGATCTGCAGCCTGCGCCAGCCGGCCGCAAACGGACCTACGTCATTCTGGACATCCTGGACCGGGTTGAGCCGATCAGGAAACCACGGGTCTGGCGTCGCGGGTGGGCTGTTGCCGTCCTGCAAACCGATAAGGGAATGATGCATCTCGCAGCGGATGAGGACGCGCTGGCACGTCTAGAAGAGGCCCTGTCGACGTCGACCGAGGACAGGCCTCAGCCCGGCGACTCGTCGAATCGATGACAACACCAATTATGCCCAGCTCATCCTTGGCGGAAGCGGGCGCCGTAATGGTCATCGGCCAGGCGGGGCCCCTCTCCGAGAATGATTTCTCGGAGAGTGGTCCCGGGTTGCGGGGCCTCCGGCAACAGTCCCCGTCGGCGCAATTCGGGTGAGACAAGGCGCACGAATTCTTCCAGATCTGCTGGACGCACTGCGTTCGACAAGTTGAACCCGTCAACGTCGCCCTCATCCATCCACCGTTCCAGCTCGTCGACGACAGTCGATGGGGAGCCCGTAATGACCGGGCCCCGTCCCCCGATGGCCACAAAGTGCGCCAGCTCGCGGACCGTCCACACCCGGGACGGATCCAGCTTGGTAAAGGCGGCCAATGCGGATTGGTTTCCCTCGGTTTGCACGTACTCCAGGGTGCTATCCAGGTCGGCTGTGCTGAGATCCACACCGGTCCAGCCAGCAAAAAGAGCTAGCGCGGCCTGCGGATCAATGTAGCGGGTGTAGTCGTCCAACCGCGCCGTAGCGGATTCTTCCGTTTCCGCCACAATGACCGTTGCCATCGCGAAGATCTTCACAGAGTCCCGCGCGCGACCCTGGGCAGCAAGCGCTGCACGAATGCCGTCCACCCATTTGCGTGTCAGCTCGGTGGAGTAGCCGCTGAAGAAGATCGCCTCGGCGTGGTTCGCAGCAAAGGCCTGTCCCCGGGGCGAAGCTCCGGCTTGAAACAACAAGGGCGTGCGCTGAGGTGATGGCTCGGTGAGGGCAGGCCCAGGAACGGTGAAATGTTCACCCATGTGGCCGATGCCTCGCACCTTCGCGGGGTCAACAAAGACGTTGGCTGCCTTGTCTGCCCTGACCGCATCATCATCAGCCGAGCCTTCCCACAGCTTGTAGACCACGTCCATGTACTCCTCAGCGCGGTCATACCGTTGGTCGTGCGGAATTTGTTCGGTGAATCCAAGATTCTGGGCGGCGGAGTCCTGATAGGACGTGACGATGTTCCATGCCACCCGCCCGTTGGTGAGATGGTCGAGGGTGCTGAATTTTCGCGCCAACAGGTAGGGCTGTTCGTAGGTGAGGGATGCGGTGACTCCGAAGCCGATGTGGCTGGTGGCCGCCGCCAAAGCGCTCACGATCAGCAGTGGGTCCAGCATCGGGTATTGCACTCCGCCACGAACAGCTTCATCAGCGTTCCCGGCGTAGATGTCATACTGTCCCAGAATATCGGCGAAGAAGATGCCGTGGAAGCCTCCCTCTTCCAGCGTCGTAGCCAGGGAGGTCCAATAGGTGAGCTCGTTGTACCGGCGGCTTTGATCCTCAGGATGTCTCCACAGACCAGGCGACTGGTGAACTGGGACTAGCATTTCAAAGGCGTTGAGCAGGATGGACTTCGTCACTGTTCTCCTAGAAAGTATCGGGGGTTGACTTGTCTTTGGCGTAAGCACGGGCCGGGTCCTTCGCGGCAAAGGCGGCAATAGCGGACAGCGCCGCCAGCAGGGTCAGATACCCGCAGATCAGCCAGGGCTGACCGCCACCACCATTGAGGAGAGCCGCCGCGATGAACGGCGTGAGACCTCCTGAGAGGACTGTGCCCACCTGATAGCCGAACGACACTCCGCTGTAGCGCAGATGCAACGGGAACTGCTCCGCAAACCACGCCGCCTGCGGGCCATAAATAGAATCGTGCAGGACGTTCATTCCCAGAATCATCACCAGCGGCAGCAGGACGAGCGGTCCATGATCGAGGAACCAGAACAGCGGCCACACAAAAATGCCGATACCAATCGTGCCCGCTATGGCGATGGGCCGCCTGCCGTAACGGTCGGAGAGCCACCCCCAGAACGGACCCGAGATCAGTCCTACCGCGGAGCCGACCAGGACCGCGGTCAGTCCCGACGTCGTATCGTCCCGGCGGGAACTGATGTATCCGAGGAGGTACACGGTGAGCACCACAAACAGTGCCGGTTGAGCCAGCCGGAGACCAATAGCCACCAGCAGGCTACGACGGTGATATCTCAGCACCTCGGCAATGGGGGCCTTCGCGGTGTTGTTCTCCGCCGTGAGCTGCTGAAACTGGGGTGCGTCCTCAACACCAAGCCGGATGACCAACCCAATGATCACCAGTACAGCGCTGGCCAGGAAAGGGATCCGCCATCCGAAGGATTGAAACTGCTCGGCAGTCATGGCCAGCTGGGTGAGGGCGAAGGCGCTGGTGGCCAGCAGCATGCCCGCGGCGGAACCGACCTGGGTGAAGCTGCCGAAGAACCCGCGGAGGTGTCGTGGAGCGTGTTCGACCGAGAGCAGGGCCGAGCCTCCCCATTCGGCGCCGGCCGATAGCCCTTGCAAGAGGCGGAGCGCCACCAGCCCGACGACGGCGAAGCTGCCAATACTGTCGTAGTTGGGTAGGAGACCAATGCCCGTTGAGGCAACTCCCATGGTGAGCAGGGACGCCACCAGCAGGGCTTTGCGCCCGATCCGGTCACCGAGATGGCCTGCCAGGATCCCGCCCACCGGTCGCGCGAAGAAGCCCACGGCGAAGGTGGCGAATGATGCCAGGACGCCAGCGAGTGCCGAGGACTGCGGGAAGAACTGGGTGTTGAAAATCAGCGCCGCGGCCGTTCCATACAGGTAGAAGTCGTACCACTCGATGGTGGTGCCAACAAAGGCGGAACTGAGGACACGCTTCTTGTCACGGATGCGGATTGCGGGTGTGGGCACCGCAACGGATTCGACGACGGACATGGAACAACCCCTTGCACATCAGGCGCAACCGGTTCAGCGACGCCATACTTGCCCGTGCGGTTCCGCATCGGGCCGAATCATCACCTGGGGCACCCCGCTACAGCGGGAGGGTTGCCGCCCGACAAACCAGGGTTTTGCGTCGGGGCTCTTGATTCTGCTTTCGAGACTATGGTCTGACGCCGCTGCTGCTAAAGCTGATGACGCCACATGACCAGACCTACGGCCGCGGACCGTGCAGTTGACCGTACTGCGGCGGCCCGTCAACCGCGTCGGGTGAGGGGAGACAGCTGGTGAACAGAAAGGCGATGGCGAACGCCCACAATCCGGCGCCCCACCCCACATCGCTGCGGAGGACGTTGTCTGTTCCTCCCGAGGTCACCACGGCAGCAACGATCCCCACAAAGAGTCCCGCCGAGACGCCCAGCACCAGCCCACGTCCCAGGCGTCGCAGGAGACGGCGAACGAGATCCCGATGCACGAACGCCATTTCCCACTCCTCGGAACAGTCTCAGTCAGCTGCGCAAACGCGCGCTTTTTTGTTAGCCTAGCTCGGCCACGCGGATCAGGACCTTGCCAGTGACGCCATCCTCGACGGCGTCGTGCGCGGCCGCTGTTTCCTCGAGCGGGAACCAGATGAGCGGGAGCCCCGCCGACTCCCCCACCGGCAGCGCGCCAGCCCGCAGCGCAGCGGTAATGTCCTCGGCGGCGGCGTGCAGGGCAAAGGATCCCACCGTGTACAGGAGCAGACCCTGCCAGCGGACGTTCTTCGCAAAGCTCGCAACAATCGGGGTGGTGAAATCGTCCCCATTGTTGTTTGCGTAGTAGGCGATGCTCCCGTGGTTGGCGAGCACCTCGACGTCGAGCCTAGCGTTCTGGGCCGGAGCCACCTCCACCACCTGGTCGACGCCATCGGGTGCAATCCCGAGGATGCGGTCTGCCAGTGAGTCATCGGGGTACCGGAGAACGTGATGCGCGCCGGCGGCGGAGGCAAGCTCTGCCTTCGAGTCACTGCTGACCGTCGCGATGACTGTCGCACCCGCCCAGACAGCCAACTGGATCGCTGCATGACCCACCGCACCCGCTCCACCCTGGACAAGAACCACGCGGCCCGCAAGGGCGCCCGGTGCGAGCCGGGATGGACCGTGCTCGTGAACGGTCAGCGCCCGGTGCGCCGTCATCGCCGGAACACCGAGGCTGGCGGCGACGTCAAAATCGATGCCTTCCGGTAGTTTTACGACCCGGTCAGCCGGAAGGACGGCAAACTCCTGGGCGGTCCCGGTCGGCCGCCCGTGGGCCGCAAGGTACACCCATACCCGGTCGCCGACCTCTGCGTCCGTCACGCCCTCACCCAGCGCATCCACTATCCCGGCACCGTCCTGGTTCGGGACCAGCTCCGCGAAGGCCACATCCCCGGCGGAGCGCGCCTTCCAGTCGGTGGGATTCACGCCCGAGGCGGCGATGCGAACCCGCACTTCTCCCGGACCGGGAGCAGCGACGTCGCGGTCGGCGAGGGAGAGAACGGTTGAGGGGCCAGTGTGGGAGTAAACGATTGCTTTCATGGCTGATGGAACGGGCTGGCCCCACGCACTATTCCCGGGACGTCGGGGACCTAAGGCGCGAGCTAGGGGTGGCGTTTGCCCCAGGCCAGCTCGATCAGCGCCGAAATGAACACCACCAGCGCCGCTGCGGCGGGCCAGATAGCTGCCGCGCCCAGCGAGTGCAGCACAAACTCGGGATCGGCCCCGAACATCATGCCCAGCCACTGTCCGACGACGACGGCGAGCACCGACCCGATCAATGACCCGCCCACGGCTGCGCCGATCCGCTGCCAGGCCCCAGCCAGGTCCATCCGCTGAACCAGGAGCCATCCCACCACAATGCCGACCACCAGCTGGAGACCGCCCAGCGTAAGATCGCGCAGCAGGCCAGCCTCTTCGGGGACTGGGTCGCCGTAGAGTCCGCCGCCGGGCGCTGCGAACCACCAGACAGCTCCCATCAGGAGCCCTAACCCCGCCATCGCGCTGACCCACCACAGCAGGGACGTGGGCGGAACCGCTGTGTCATCGGTGGTGACCGCGTACACGGGCGGCGGATAACTGCCGGGCTGCTCGGCTTCAGGAGTGGAGGGGTGCATGACTTATACATTAACAAAGTTATGCGTCGACTGGACCTCGCCTAGGGTGGGGGGCGTGGATCCCCTAGACCCAGCCGACCAGCCTGTCACTGACCCGACGGAAGCCTTCCGAGACGCCTTCCGCCGCCATCCGGCTGGGGTGACGATCATCACCGCGGTCTATCAAGGAGAACCCTACGGATTCACCGCGACGTCGGTATCATCCCTGTCCGCGGCCCCGCCGCGCTTCACCTTCAATATGGCCCGCACCTCGTCCTCCTGGCCCGCAATCGCGAACACCAACTACATTGGCGTGCATATGCTCGGCCTCGCCAACCGGGAACTCGCAGACCGGTTCGCGAGGAGCCGTGACCGTTTCGACGGGGACCACTGGAAGCCCGGACCGCACGGGGTACCGCTCCTGGCCGACGTCGCAGCTCACCTGATCGGGCGGATCAGCATGCGGCTGTCCTTCGAGAACAACGCCGTGGTGGTGGCTGAAGTGCAGTCCGGCGAGGTGGGCCCGCCCGGGGTCCCCCTCCTCTATCACGGCGGGGCATACGGGCAGCCCGCCGCGCTGGACTACGAGATCTGACCGGCCGGTCAGACGTCCAGTTCCGGTTACACGTCCAGGCAGGCGGGGCCCAGCAGCACCTTGAGGTCGCCGAAGAGCGACGACGTCGGGTTGACCCGCAGTTCGACCCCCAACCGCATGACCTCTACCTTCCGGTTGCTGTTCAACCGGATCTGGACTTCGCTGGTGCCGGGGTGGGTTCTCAGGACGTCCCGCAGTGCGACGACCGCCGTCTCGGTGGCCTTGTGGTGGGCCATCGAAATGACCACCGGCCCCGAATGTCCTTCGCTGAGATCCGGGACGCTCAACTCCTGGGCGTTGAGGGTTACCGCGCCGTCGTCGCGCCGCTGTAGCCGTCCGCGGACGACGACGATCAGATCCTCCGCGAGCACACCGGCGATCGGACCGTAGATCTGACCGAAAAACATGACCTCCATCGACCCGGCTAGATCCTCGATCTCGGCGCGGGCATAGGCGTTGCCGCTGTTCTTCGCGATCCGTCGCTGCAGCGACGTGATCATGCCGGCGATGGTGACCATGGCGCCGTCGGCCGGCCCCTCGTCGCTGATAATTGACGTGATCGACGAATCGGCGTGCTGGCTCAGGATCCCATCGAGACCCTGCAACGGGTGGTCTGAAACGTAGAGGCCCAGCATGTCCCGTTCGAAGGAGAGCTTGTCCTTCTTCTCCCACTCCGGCAGGTCGGGCACCTCCACCGAGAGTCCGCCCACCGATCCGGGTTCGTCGAAGGCACTGAACAGGTCAAACTGGTTGGCCGCCTCGTTGCGTTTGAGGACGATCACCGAGTCGACTGCCTCCTCATGGATCATCGCGAGTGCCCGGCGCGGGTGCTTCAACGAGTCGAAGGACCCGGCTTTGATCAGCGATTCGATGGTCCTCTTGTTGCAGACCACCGCCGGCACCTTCTGAAGGAAGTCGCTGAACGAGGTGAAGGCGCCCTTCTCGGTGCGGGCTCCCACCATGGCGCCCACGACGTTGGCACCCACGTTACGGATCGCACCCATCCCGAACCGGATGTCGGTACCGACCGGGGTGAAGTTGACGCTCGACTCGTTGACGTCCGGCGGCAGCACGGTGATACCCATCCGACGGCACTCGTTGAGGTAGATCGCCAGCTTGTCCTTGTCATCGCCGACGCTGGTGAGCAGCGCCGCCATGTACTCGGCGGGGTGGTGCGCCTTGAGGTACGCCGTCCAGTAGGACACCAGGCCGTAAGCGGCCGAATGGGCCTTGTTGAAGGCATAGTCGGAGAACGGTAGCAGGATGTCCCACAGGGTCTTGATCGCCGCTTCCGAATACCCGTTGTCTTTCATGCCGTTGGCGAAGCCCTCGTACTGCTTGTCCAGCTCGGACTTCTTCTTCTTGCCCATCGCCCGACGGAGGATATCCGCGCGTCCCAGCGAGTAGCCGGCGACCTTCTGGGCGATGGCCATCACCTGCTCCTGGTACACGATCAGGCCGTAGGTGGTCCCCAGAATCTCGGCGAGTGGTTCTTCCAGCTCGGCGTGGATGGGGGTCACCTCCTGCACGCCGGTCTTGCGCAGCGCGTAATTGGTGTGCGAGTTGGCGCCCATGGGTCCGGGCCGGTACAACGCGATGACGGCCGAAATGTCTTCGAAGTTGTCGGGGCGCATCAGCTTCAGGAGGGCGCGCATCGGCCCGCCGTCGAGCTGGAACACTCCGAGCGTGTCGCCGCGGGCCAGCAGGTCGTAGGAACCCTTGTCCTCGAGGTCCAGGTCTTCGAGCACCAGCTCGATGTCCTTATTGAGTTTAATGTTCTCCACCGCGTCGGTGATGATCGTCAGGTTCCTCAAGCCGAGGAAGTCCATCTTGATCAGGCCGAGGTTCTCACACGTCGGGTAGTCGAACTGCGTGATGATCTGGCCGTCCTGATCACGGCGCATCAGCGGGATGATGTCGATCAGCGGGTCCGAGGACATGATGACGCCGGCGGCGTGCACGCCCCACTGCCGCTTCAGCCCCTCCAGACCCAGCGCCGTCTCGAAGACTTTCGCGGCGTCAGCGTCGGACTTCAGGAGCTCACGGAGTTCCTCGGCCTCCGAGTACCGTTTGGCGTCCTTGTTGTGCACGTCGGTGAGGGCGAGCCCCTTGCCCATGACGTCGGGTGGCATGGCTTTGGTGAGCCGCTCCCCCATCGAGAACGGGTAGCCCATCACCCGGGAAGAGTCCTTCATGGCCTGTTTGGCCTTGATGGTGCCGTAGGTGACGATCATGGCCACCCGCTCATCGCCGTACTTCTCGGTGACATAGCGGATCACTTCCGAACGGCGCCGATCATCGAAGTCGACGTCGAAGTCGGGCATCGACACACGCTCGGGGTTGAGGAACCGTTCGAAAATCAGCCCATGCTGCAGCGGATCGAGGTCGGTGATGCGCATGGCGTAGGCAACCATCGACCCGGCACCGGAGCCACGGCCGGGACCCACCCTGATGCCGTTGTCCTTGGCCCAGTTGATGAAGTCGGCAACCACCAGGAAGTAGCTGGGGAAGCCCATCTGGGTGATGACGCCGGTCTCGTATTCGGCCTGCTTGCGGACGGCGTCGGGGATCCCTGCCGGGTAGCGGAACTGCAGCCCGGTCTCGACCTCCTTCACGAACCACGATTGCTCGCTTTCCCCCTCCGGGACGGGGAAGCCCGGCATGTAGTTCGCCTTGGTGTTGAACTCGACGTCGCACCGCTCGGCAATGAGGAGGGTGTTGTCGCAGGCGTCGGGGAAATCGCTGAAGATGGAGCGCATCTCGGCGGGGGATTTGAGGTAGAACTCGTTGGCGTCGAACTTGAACCGCTTGGGATCCGCCATTGTGGAACCGGACTGCACACACAACAGGGCGGCGTGGGCTTTGGAGTCCTCCGCGTGCGTGTAGTGCAGGTCATTGGTGGCCACCAGCGGCAACCCCAGCTCACGGGCCAGCTTGATCAGGTCGGCTTTGACGTTGCGTTCAATGTCCAGGCCGTGGTCCATCAGTTCGCAGAAAAAGTTGTCGGCACCGAAAATGTCCCGGAAGTCGGAGGCCGCCTGGACTGCCTCACGGTACAGGCCGAGGCGCAGCTTGGTCTGCACCTCGCCCGAGGGGCACCCGGTGGTCCCGATCAGGCCCTTGCCGTAAGTCTGCAGCAGGTCCCGGTCCATTCTCGGCTTGTACAGGTACCCCTCCAGCGAGGCCAGGGAGGACATCCTGAACAGGTTGTGCATGCCCTCGGTGGTCTCGGACCACAGGGTCATGTGGGTGTACGCGCCGGCTCCGGAGACGTCGTCGCGTCCACCACCGCCCCACTTCACGCGGGTCTTGTCCGCACGAGCCGTCCCAGGGGTGAGATACGCCTCCACCCCGATGATGGGCTTGATCCCGGCCGCGCGGGCCTTGTCCCAAAAATCGAAGGCCCCGAAGACAAACCCATGGTCGGTGGTGGCCAGGGCGTTCATGCCCAGTTCCTCGGTGTGGCTGAACAGATCAGTCAGCCGTGCGGCGCCGTCGAGCATTGAATACTCGGTGTGATTGTGCAGGTGAACGAAGGAATCTTCGCGGGTTGGCTTGGCCGGGGAAGCTTGGGGGGATGCTGTTGAAACCACCCTCCCATTCTAGGTCAGCCGGCCCCCTCCTCCGGCTGACCTGCCGAGCCGGAGGCGCGCCGCCCCGGCTCAGATGGTGCCGGAAGCCAGGGCGTCGAGGGCGTACTGGAGATCGTTCGGGTAGGGGCTGGTCGCGCTGACCGTTTCCCCGGTCACCGGATGCTCGAATGTGAGCTGCTGGGCGTGCAGCCACTGGCGGGTCAACCCCAGATTTGCTGACAACCGTGGGTCGGCACCGTAGGTCAGGTCACCCACGCACGGGTGGCGGAGGGCGGAGAAGTGGACACGGATCTGGTGGGTCCTGCCCGTCTCGAGGTTGACCTCCAGCAGGCTGGCCTTCCCGAACGCCTCAAGCACCCGGTAGTGGGTTCTGGAGGGTCTGCCGTCCTCAAGCACGGCAAACCGCCAGTCATGAGCGGGATGCCTGCCGATCGGCGCGTCGATGGTCCCCTCGAGCGGGTCCGGGAGCCCCTGCACCAGCGCGTGGTACACCTTGTCCACGGTGCGTTCCTTGAACGCCCGCTTCAACACGGTGTAGGAGTGTTCGGTCTTGGCGACCACCATGGCCCCGGAGGTGCCTACATCGAGGCGGTGCACAATCCCGGCGCGTTCGGGGGCGCCCGACGTCGAGATGCGGTAGCCCGCGCCGGCGAGGGCGCCGACGACGGTGGGCCCCACCCAGCCCGGTGAGGGGTGCGCAGCAACACCGACCGGCTTGTCAATGACCACCAGCTCGTCGTCGTCGTACAGGATGCCCATGCCGTCGACGGTCTCCACCACCACGGCCAGCGGGTCGACACTTTCGGGAACCCGGATCCGGAGCACCGCCCCGGCGGCAGGGCGGTCGGACTTCCCGACCGGTTTCCCGTCGCTGGTCACGAATCCCGCGACGCACCAGGCGGCGGCAGCGGACCGGGACACCCCTGCCACAGCGGAGAGGACGGTGTCGGCCCGGGATCCGGCCAGGTCCGCGGGGACTCGTTCGTCCCGTTCGATGGCGTTCACTTGACGTCCGCCGAGCCGTCGGTCGACGGTTCGTCGTTGCTGCGTTTGCCGTCCATGCCGATGCCACGCAGGGTGAGAAGGCAGATCAGGGAGACTCCCGTGACAACTGCCGAATCTGCGATGTTGAAGATGGCGAAGTTGGGGAGGGCGATGAAGTCGACGACGTGGCCCTGGCCGAAGGAGGGTTCCCGGACCAGCCTGTCGGTGAGGTTGCCCAGGGCGCCGCCGAGGACGAGCCCGAGCGCCGTCGCCCACCACCAGGAAGCAATCTTGCGGACCTGGGTGAGGATGGCAATGGACACGACCGCCATGATGATGGTGAACACCCAGGTGTAGTCGGTGCCGATGGAAAAGGCAGCCCCCGGGTTGCGGATAAAATGCCAGTTCAGAAGCGGCGGAAGCACCGGGGTGATCTGACCCTCGGTCATCGTGGAGACCACCCAGATCTTGGTCAGCTGGTCGGCAACATAGATCACTGCACAGCAGACAGCAAAGAGCAGCGCGTAGCGCGCACCGTTGCGCCGGTGGTGGTTGGTGGCTGCCGCAGTGCGCCGGCCGGTGGAGGTTTCGTCGGCACCGGTCGGAAGACCGTGCTCGGGTGTCTGGTCTGTCATAACACTTTCAGGTCTGGCGCTGCCGCTGACCGCGCCGGTCGGGAAAAGGTGCAGTGTCGATACTGCTTACCAGACTACGGCAGAGGCCGGCCGCCGGGGGATCCCGGGGCCGGCCTCTTGTCATGCCTATAACTGATGGCGCCGATTCTCCGGCGCGGGTGGAACCTTAGGAGCCGGCGGCTTCCGAAGCGACCGATCCGCGGGAATCCAGGTCACGGAGTTGGCCTTCAATGTAGGCCTTAAGCCGTGAGCGGTAGTCGCGTTCGAAGCTCCGGAGCTGCTCAACCTTGCCCTCAAGGACACTCTTCTGCTGCTCGAGTGCACCAAGGGTCTTGCGGGTCTTCTCTTCGGCGTCGCTGACCATGCCGCTGGCTTCGATCTGAGCCTCAGCTATGATTTTGTCCCGCTGCTCTACACCGGCGTTGACATACTCGTCGTGGAGCTTCTGAGCCATGGCCAGCACACCGGCTGCTGATTCGGCGGAGCCGGACGTTGACGCAGCGGGCGTTGCAGCAACTGCTGGAGCTGGTGCTACCTTGCGCTCCTCGACCTTCGGCTCTTCGACCTTCGACTGTTCCTTCGCCTTCGGATCATCCTTGACCTCTTCAGTGTGCGAAACCGCCGAAACCGGGGCGGGCACTGCAGCTCCCTGGGACGTCGAGGAGGTGGAGTCTGCGAGCTTGCGCCGCAGTTCGTCGTTCTCCAGATTCAGACGTCGGAGCTCTACGACGATCTCGTCGAGGAAATCGTCTACCTCGTCCTGGTCGTAGCCTTCACGAAACTTAGTGGGCTGAAACCTTTTGTTGACAACATCTTCTGGCGTCAGGGCCATCTGGTCACCTCATAGTGGTTATAAGACATGCCTGCCTATGAAGCAGACCTGACTACGGTACCGAATTGCGGACATAAAACTCTAGAATTCACACCAATTATCTGATTCAGCGTATATCTTTTGAGACTCGAAAACTAACCGGCTAGACCGATGTGGCCAGACCAGCGACGACGAACATGAGGATGGTTACGCCGAGGAACACCACCAGGAACGCCAAATCCAGCGATACTCCGCCGAGCCGTACCGGCGGTATCAGCCGTCGCAGGGCCTTGATCGGCGGATCAGTAACAGTGTAAACACCCGACGCGAGCACGAGTGCCAGCCGCTTGGGGCGCCAGCCGCGCGCGAACATCTGTACGGCGTCGTAAACGATCCGAATAATCAGCGCTACCTGGACAACCATCAGTACCAGGTAGATCAGAACAAAAACCAAACTCACGTGGCAGTCACAGTCCTAAAAAGACATTTCGAGAGGAACTCGTGAACCAGTTAACCACGCTAGCTTTGATTGAAGAAACTAGCCTGTGCCTCGCTGGCCTTCTGGTCTTCTCCCAGTACCTCAATATAGGAGGGCGACAGAAGGAAGACTTTGTTGGTGACCCGCTCGATGCTGCCGTGCAGACCGAAAACGAGGCCGGCAGAGAAGTCGACGAGACGCTTGGCATCGGATTCGCCCATGTCGGTGACGTTCATGATGACGGGAATTCCGTCCCTGAAGCTTTCGCCGATGAGCTTTGCATCGTTGTAGGACCGTGGGTGCACCGTGGTGATCTGGCGCAGGGCTGCCGAATCCTCACGTGAGGACTGTGCCCGTTTGATCGGCGTCACCGGGGCCCGGTATTCATCCACCGGCGCGAGCTTGGTCGCCGGGCGTGCGGCGACTTGCCGATCATCTCCGTCGTAATCCACTGAGTGATCCTCGCTCCTGCCAGCTAAATTCTTTTGCTCGGACTCGTAGTGCTCATCACCGTCGGCGAGCCCAAGATAGATCATTGTCTTGCGCAGTGCGCCAGCCATGGTAGCTCCTGTCGTGTCATTGGGTATAGTCCAGACGCTACCGCAAGGGCGGGCGATCGCCGAGGACCTGCGACCCTATTCTGAGGTGTGTCGCGCCGGCCGCGACAGCTGCTTCGAGGTCGCCGCTCATCCCAGCCGAGATCCCCGACGCGGCAGGGAAGTCGACGCGCAGCGACGCTGAGATACAAGCCAGCCGTCCGAACGCTTCCGCCGGGTCTATCCCTAGCGGGGCGACGGCCATCACTCCGGCCAGAGCAAGACCGTCAGTGTCGTCGACTAGGCGTCCGAGCGCGAGGACATCGGCGGGGGCTGCCCCGCCGCGGTGGTGTCCGCTGATGCTCGTCTCACCGCCATGGGGTATCGACAAGTCGACCTGGATGAAGCAGGACAGGGCGGGCGCGGGTCCTTGCCCTGTGCCGGCTTGCCCGGCGGCCACTGCTTTGCCGAGCGCGCGGACCAGCTGCGCCCGGTCGACCGAATGCACCGCATCCGCGTAGCGCGCCACGGAGCGGGCCTTGTTGGTTTGGAGCTGGCCGATGAAATGCCAGTGCAGCTCGAAATCCTTAAGCTCCTGGGCCTTGGCGGCGGCCTCCTGGTCGCGGCTCTCTCCCATGGTGGTGACGCCGAGCCCGGCGAGGATCCGTAGATCGGCTGCGGGGAAGTATTTGGTGACGACGATGAGCTCGGGTTTGTGGGTGCGTCCGGCGTCAGACACTGCCTGTTCGATCCGGCGGTGCACGGCAGAAAGCCGCTCGGCGAGCTCCGCGGCGCGCGGCGACTGCATCAACTGGTCCATACAAGGCCTGCGAACCGACCGGCTGCCGGGCTGCGGCGGTGGGAGTAGAGGGATTCATTTTCGAGAGTGCAGAGGGCCGAGGCATCGTCAGTGACTGTGCGGATCTCCACCCCGAGTGTGGCGAGTTGGCTTCGCACGGCACCGGGCAGATCGAGGCCGGGCGTCCCCCACCGGGTGGTTGCCCACGCCGCTGGGACGACCGCTGCCACCTCGCGCCGCATCTTCTCGGGCACTTCGTAGCATAGCCCGCAGATGGCGGGACCGATCCAGGCGGTCAGGTCCTTGGCATCACCCCGGCGTATCAGCTCGACAGTGTTAGCCACCACGCCGGTCAAGACCCCCTGGCGTCCCGCGTGGATCACCGCACTCGCCCCGCCCGGGCCTCGCCCAGCGGACAGCACCACGGGAACGCAATCCGCGGTCATGACCGCCAGGGGAACCGATCCGTCGGGGCTGACCTGCGCATCGGCGCTAACCGCCTCGACGATCGGTCCGGGATGAACCAGCACCGCGTCCGCTGAGTGAGTCTGGTGCATGAAACGAAGGGAGCCTCCAGCGACACCCAGCGCGCCTTCCAGATCACGGCGCCGCCGACGCACCGAGGTGGGCTCATCCTGCACATGGTGTGCGAGATTGCCCGCCTCGGCGTTCGTGAAAGCTACCCAGCGGCCCGGAGTGATTTCCTGTCGCCAGAAGAACACGGCGTCGATGGCTACTTCAGGAAGTCCGGAACATCGAGTTCGTCCGAGCGGCTCGAAGAGAAGTCAGGCTCGACTACGGCTGGCAGATCGACATCGAAACCTGAATCCGCTGGCACGGTGTTACCTGACTGCTGTGACCGCTGCGACCAGGCGCCGAGCCCCGCCGAGGCGGGGACTGCTGCCGCCGCCGGTACACTCGCACCGACGGACGGCGCTGAGACGGGCTTGGCAAGCTGCGAATTGGGCTGCGAGGTGGCATCGACCTGATCGAACCCAGCCGCGATGACCGTGACCCGTGCCTCGTCGCCGAGGGCGTCGTCGATGACGGCACCGAAGATGATGTTCGCTTCGGGGTGGGCCACTTCCTGCACCAGTCGGGCGGCCTCGTTGATTTCGAATAGACCCAGATCTGAACCACCCTGAATGGACAGCAGCACCCCGTGC
Organism: Arthrobacter glycogeni; assembly: GCF_054510815.1. NCBI lineage: Bacteria > Bacillati > Actinomycetota > Actinomycetes > Micrococcales > Micrococcaceae > Arthrobacter > Arthrobacter glycogeni. The sequence goes on along the minus strand of NZ_JBTNDV010000020.1, from coordinate 30,884 downwards.
GCGCCATCGATCGATGCTTCGAGGAGCGGCGACGCGATGGCCAGTTCGGCTGCCTTGACCGCACGGTCCTCGCCGCGGGCCGAGCCGATACCCATCAGGGCTGACCCCGCACCTTGCATCACCGACTTCACATCGGCGAAGTCGAGGTTGATCAGGCCCGGAGTGGTGATCAGGTCGGTGATTCCCTGCACGCCGGAGAGCAGGACCTGGTCGGCCGACCGGAAGGCGTCGAGCATCGACACGTTCCGGTCGCTGATGGAGAGCAACCGGTCATTCGGGATCACGATCAAGGTGTCGACCTCGTCGCGGAGGGTATCGATGCCCGTTTCGGCCTGGTTGGACCGTCGACGACCCTCAAAGGTGAAGGGCCGGGTGACTACGCCAATGGTCAGGGCGCCGAGCGAGCGCGCAATGCGGGCGACGACGGGTGCGCCACCGGTTCCGGTGCCACCACCCTCGCCGGCGGTGACGAAGACCATGTCTGCCCCGCGCAGCACCTCTTCGATTTCCTCGGCGTGGTCTTCGGCCGCACGGCGCCCAACCTCCGGGTCGGCGCCGGCACCGAGGCCGCGGGTCAGTTCCCGGCCGACGTCGAGCTTCACATCGGCGTCGCTCATCAACAGGGCCTGTGCGTCGGTGTTGATGGCGATGAATTCCACGCCACGCAAGCCAACCTCGATCATGCGGTTGACGGCGTTCACGCCACCGCCGCCGATGCCTACTACCTTGATGACGGCCAAGTAATTCTGCGGTGCTGCCACGGTCCTGTGTCCCTTGTTCGAATGCGCTGTGTGGGGCTTGATCCGGCTGGATCTGTTCCCAGCCTTCACGTTGACCAACGTTAACTCTCAACTTGAAAGTCAATGTTATGTCAAGTAACTTCTATTCAAGACGCTATGGGCAGGTGCCCTCATCTGCAATGACCGAGCCCGCGTGTCGGATAATTCTTTAGCGAGTGACCGGACTAGACGGCGTGCTGACGTCGAATTCCTTGGCCGGCGGATCGGCCGGCGGAGCGGTAAGCAACGCTTCAAGGACCGACGCCTTGGCCTTGTTCCCTTCGGCGCTCCCCCAGAAGATGGTCTGGTCAGTAGTAAGCGACAGCTTCACTGAATCCACTGAATCCGCCGAAGCGTGCCCCAGCTGGTTCAGGATGCTTTCCGGAAGGGCAGCAAGAACTGTGGCAATTGAGGAAAACACTTCACTGTTCACGGCCTCGGTCCCACCGTCGATCAGCGGTAGCTGCACCGCGTCGCGATCTTTGACGGACGCGAGCTGGCGGCCATCGGCATCGATGAGGACGAACTGTTCGTTGTTCTGCAGGATCGCCACCGGCACGCGTTCGCGGATGGTGATTGCCAGACCGGACGGTGGGACCGCGGCGACGGTGACGCTTTCGATCGGGGCGAAACCCTCAAGGAGCTGTTCCACTTCCTCATCGGCGATCTGTGGCAGCGGTTCGCCGAGCAACGGTTCCAGCGCGGCGGTGGCTTCCTCGGCGGTCACCAGGGTGTTGCCGCTGACGTCAACACTGCGCAGCGCGAGTGCCGGGGAAAAAATCACGTACACCAGCAACCCTGCCATCAGGAGGACCAGGACGATGAGCCCCAGGACGAGGTTCCGCCGTCGCCGCTTCCTGGGCGGCTGGGGGAATGCGACGACGGAGCTGGTCGATTCCTCCTGGGCCGGGGGCAGCCAGGGATCCTCCGGAAGGTCGAGCATGGACACCTTGCTACTGGTGACTCGAGGCACGCTGGCGGGGCCGGGGATGGCGCCCTGCTGGGGCGTGGTACCGGGCCTGCCGGGTTTACGACGGCTCATGAACCTGGTGCCCCCGGCGCTGGCAGTGTCAGCAACCTGACCAGTTCGGCGCCGTACTGGGTGACGTCGCCGGCACCTACTGTGAGAATGATGTCTCCAGCGGCGGCCCGGTCCGCCACCGCTCGCACCGCCTCGTCCGGCTCAGCGATGTACCCGCCCGGCACAGTGAGCCGGTCTGTGATCAGCCGGCTGGTCACGGACGGCGTGGGATCTTCCCGTGCCGCGTAGATGTCCAGCACCGTGGCCGAGTCGGCGAGGCTCAGGGCTGTCGCGAACTCCGCGGCGAATTCCCTGGTCCGAGAGAACAGGTGGGGCTGAAAGAGGACGTGGACGCCGTGCCCGGCGGCGACGGCGCGTGCCGCCCGCAGCGCCGCTGTCACCTCGGTCGGGTGGTGGGCATACTCGTCGAAGACCCGCACTCCCCTGCCTTCGCCGCGCGCCTCGAACCGGCGGGCGGCACCCGAGAACGTGGCCAGCCCGGCTGCCGCCGCGGCGGGGTCAATACCCAGCTCAAGCGCCACAGCGAAGGCGGCGGTAGCGTTCCTGACATTGTGTTCGCCAGGCACGCTGAGCCGGAGCTCCTGCTCACTCTCGAGCCCGTCCACCGAGAAGGACAGCATGCTCGTCGAGGCGCTGCCGTCGGAGACCGTCGCCCCGATCCGCACGTCAGCGAATAGCGAGTAGCCGTAGGTCCTGACCCGTCGAGTGTCAGCGACCCGTCCGGCCAGGGCAGCCGCGCCGTCGTCGTCCCGGCAGGTCACCAGCAGGCCGTCGTCGACTGGCAGCAGGGCTACGAACCGGTCAAAAACTTCGTGGACCGCTGCGGCAGTGCCGTAGTGGTCGAGGTGATCCGCCTCGACGTTGGTGACCACGGCGATACGGGGTGAGTAGTTCAGGAACGACCCGTCAGATTCGTCGGCTTCCGCGACGAACACGCCGCCCTCAGCCCAGGCGGCGTTGACGCCCAGCGCTGCCACGTCGCCGCCAATGGCGAACGACGGATCCAGCCCGGCGGCCTGCAGCATGACGGTGATCATGGCGGTGGTGGTGGTCTTGCCGTGGGTGCCGGCCACCGCCACGACCTCCGACCCGGTCATGGCGACGGCCAGCGCCTGGGACCGGTGCAGGATCCGCAACCCCTTCTCCTGGGCCGCGACGAGTTCCGGGTTGGTAGCCCTGATCGCGGTCGAAATGACAATGGTGTCAGCGCCGTCAACGTTCTCGGCGCGGTGCCCGACATCGGTGCGGGCGCCAAGGTCGGCGAGGGCCCGGAGGGTCCGCGAATCGGCGGCGTCGGACCCGGACACCGGGACGCCCTGCCCGAAGAGCACCCGGGCAACGGCGGACATACCGGCGCCACCCAGGCCGATGAAGTGGACGTGGCCGAGGCCGGCAGGTGTCAGGCTGGTGGACTGGGTCACGACTGGGCCCCTCGTCCCGCAGCGACGACGAGCCGGGCCATCTGGACGTCGGCGTCCCGCACTCCGAGGGTGGCGCTTGCGGTGGCCATGACGTTCAGGGCCGCAGGGTTTTTCAGGAGTGGGAACACCTGCTCGGCCAGCCAGCCTGCGGTGAGCGACCCGTCCTCCACCAGGAGTGCACCGCCCGAAGCGATCAGGTCGGCCGCGTTGCGGCGTTGTTCACCGTTGCCGTGGGGCAACGGAACAAACACGGCCGGGAGGCCGACGGCGCTGACCTCGCAGACAGTTGCGGCGCCGGCGCGCGCGAGCAAAAGGTCGGCTGCGGCGTAGACGGTCGCCATGTCATCGACGTACTCGATCTGACGGTACCCGTCGGCGTGCAGGGGCCGCCCGTCGGAGCCCGTGACAGCCTTGCCGCCGCCGGTGATGTGCAGCAGTTGGATGCCTTCGGCGGCCAGCAACGGCGCTGCCGCTGTCACAGCACGGTTGATGCTGACGGCACCGGAAGATCCGCCGGTCACGATAAGTGCTGGCTGAGTGCTGGTCAATCCCAGCGCGGTCCGGGCGGCGGCTCTTTCCTCGGCACGGTTGAGGGAGGAGATGCTGCGTCTCATGGGCATGCCGACCACCTGCGCACCGGGCAGCCGGGTCCCCTTGAACGCCACCGCGACCGTGGCGGCAATGCGGGAGCCCAGACGGTTGGCCAGACCCGGGCGGGCGTTGGCCTCGTGGATCACGATGGGGGTTTTCCGCCGCCACGCGGCCAGGTACAGCGGTGTCGAGACGTAGCCCCCAACGCCAACGACGACGTCAGCGTCGGCGCGGTCCAGGACGGCCGACGCCTGACGGACCGCCCGGATCAGCCGGATGGGAAGTTTTACCAGGTCGACCGACGGGCGGCGTGGCATCGGAACACGATCGATCGTCTCGAGCGGGTAGCCCGCGGCCGGAACCAACCGGGTCTCCATTCCGGCGGCAGTGCCCACCACCACTTGCCGGATACCGGGTTCGATCTCCGCCAAGGCATTGGCTATCGCCAACAGGGGGCTGATGTGGCCGGCGGTTCCGCCGCCGGCCAGGACCACCGAAAGAGGGGTTGTGCTCATCGGGTTGCTGGTTCGCTTTCTAGGAAACGGGCGTCTGGGGTGACAGCTGCATCGGCCGCCGGGGCAGGAGGCATCTTGCGGGCGAAGGAGAGCAACACACCGACGGCGGCGAGGGTGAAGGTCAATGCCGATCCGCCGTAGGAAATGAAGGGCAATGGGACGCCGATGACGGGCAGGACACCGGTCACCATCCCAATGTTGACGAAAGCCTGTCCGATCAGCCACACCAGGATGGACCCGAGCAGTATCCGCACAAACGGGTCGGTGTAGCGGCGGGCCACCCGGATGGTGGCGACGGCGAGGATTCCAAAGAGGGCGACGACGACGAGGGTCCCGATCAGCCCGAACTCCTCGCCGATGATGGCGAAGATGAAGTCGTTGTGAGCCTCGGGGATCCAGTTCCATTTCTGCCGGCTCTGCCCGATACCGACGCCCCACCAGCCGCCGGAGGCGAGGGCGAAGAGACCATTGTCGGACTGCAGGCACAGGTCCCGGCCGTCGTCGCAGTTGATCCGCAGCCAGGCGCTGATCCTGTCGCTGCGGTTTCCACTCACCAGGACCATCACCAGTGCACCGGCGATGCCGGCAATACCGGCAATGGTAAACATTTTCATGGGCGCGCCAGCAAAGAAAAGGGCCGCCGCAAGGATCATCATCAAGATGATGACGGTGCCCAGGTCGCCTCCGAGCAGGACCAGCCCGATGGGCAGTCCACCCAGCGGGAGGGCTGGGATCATTGCGTGTTTCCAGTTCCTGACCAGCCTGCCCTTCCGGGCCAGCACGCTGGCCAGCCAGATGGCCAGAGCGAGTTTCGCGGGCTCGGAAGGCTGCATCGTGAACCCGCCTATCTGGATCCAGTTCTGGTTGCCGTTGATGTTCACGCCGATGACCAGGACAAGCATCAGGAGCACTATTGCTACCCCCAAGACCGGCCAGGCCAGAAGTCGATAGGTGCGGGCGCCGAAACGGGACAGCAGGAGCATCAGGACCAGCCCTCCGGCGGCCCAGATGGCCTGCCGCAGGAACAGATCGAACTCGCTGGTTCCTTCGGCGATGGCTTCAACCGAGGATGCCGAGAGCACCATCATCAGCCCAATCGCGGTCAGGGCGAGGGCCGACCCGAGAATCATGTAGTAGCTGGCGCCGCTGGCTTGCTTTTCGCTGCCCTCAAGGTACATCCAGAACCGTCCGAAGTGGCCACCGAGCCCCTTCTTCGCTGGACCTGTCGCAGCTGAGCCGGTTGAGGGTGTGCCGGGGGTACGTGGTGCCGCGGCGGGTGGGGTGCCGGCCCGGGAATGCTGACGCATCACCGGCTTCCGGCCGACTGGCCGGGTGGGCGTGGTGACCATTAGAACTCCTTTGCGGTCTTCGCCTGCCCTTCCACGATCACTCGGACTGCCTCGATAAAGGCTTCGCCTCGGTGAGCATAGGAGGAAAACTGATCCATGGATGCTGCCGCCGGAGCCATCAGCACGGTGTCACCGTCGCCGGCCAACCGCGCTGATTCCCTTACCGCCGATTCCATCACCCGTTCGCCCTGAGGCGTGGGTGTGGTCTCGTCGGACAACGTCACAGCTCCAGTCTCCCCTGTGCCCGCTTCGATCAGCGGAACATCCGGAGCGTGTCGGCGCAATGACGCCATCAGGTCCGAGCTGTCGGCGCCAATCAGCACCACCGCCCTAAGCCGCTTCGCATGCTCGATGACCAGCCGGTCATAGTTGACGCCCTTGGAGAGGCCTCCGGCGATCCAGATCACCGAGTGGAAGGCCGACAGCGAGGCTGCCGCGGCGTGTGGGTTGGTCGCCTTGGAGTCGTTGATCCAGAGGATGCCGTCCCGGGAGGAAACCAGCTGGATGCGATGATCGGTGGGCTGGTAGTTCCTGATCCCGGAGCGGATGGCTGCTGGTTCGACGCCGGCGGCCCGCACCAGCGCGGCGGCGGCCAGGGCATTTGCCACCAGATGGCGGGGAACCAGGTCACCCAACTCCCTGATAGCGGCAAGCTCGACAGCCGAATCCTTGCGCTGCTCAATGAAGGCTCGGTCCACGAGCAGGTCGTCGACGACGCCCACCATGCTGACGGCCGGAGTCGACGTCGTAAAGCCGATGGCACGGCATCCCTCGACGACGTCGGCCTCTTCGACCATCCGCTCGGTGGCGGGTTGCTCGGCGTTGTAGATGCAAGCCACTTTGGTGTTGGCGTAGATCTTCGCCTTGTCGGCGGTGTACTGATCGAACCCGCCATGCCAGTCCACGTGGTCCTCCGCCACGTTCAGGCACACGCTGGCCAAAGGCGAGATGGAGCCGGTCCAGTGCAACTGGAAGCTAGAGAGTTCAACGGCGATGAAATCGTAGCCCTGGGGATCCCTGATGGCGTCGAGGATCGGCGTGCCGATATTGCCCGCCGCGACGGCCCGCAGGCCAGCGGCGAGGAGCATCGATTCCACCAGGGAGACAGTGGTGGTCTTCCCGTTGGTTCCGGTGATGGTCAGCCACTCGGCGGTGGGGCGGCCCTCACGGATCCTGACCCGCCAGGCCAGTTCGACATCTCCCCAGACGGCAATGCCAGCTTCGGCGGCAGCCCGTAGCATCGACTGCTGGGGGGTCCAGCCCGGCGAGGTCACTACCAGGTCCGGAAGGGCGCCGTCGATGAGCGGAAGGGTCGTTGCGTGGTCGGGGCCGAGGAGGACGTCCACCGCACCGACGATGGACAGGGTGTCCGCTTTGGCCCGGTTTTCGGCTGAATCGGACCCGTCGACGACCACAACGCGGGCCCCGAGCTCGATCAGGGTGTCGGCAACCGAGAAGCCGGAGAGCCCAATGCCGGTGACGGCCACCCGCAGGCCCCGCCAGTCAGCATCCCAGGTGGTCAGGGACTCAAGGTCGGGAGCGGCGGTCATATCAGCACCACCCATTCGGCGTAGAAAATCCCCATCGCAGTTGCCACGAACAACCCGGCGAGAATCCAGAACCGGACCACCACTGTCACTTCCTGCCAGCCCTTCAGCTCGAAGTGGTGTTGCAATGGTGCCATTTTGAAGACGCGTTTACCGCCGGACAGTTTGAAGTAGCCGACCTGGATGATGACGGAGAGGGTGATCATGACGAACAGTCCGGCGAGGATGACAAGCAGAAGCTGGGTGCGGGACAGGATGGCGAACCCGGCGATGGCGCCACCGATGGCGAGCGAACCGGTGTCGCCCATGAAGATCTTCGCCGGCGAGGTGTTCCACCAGAGGAATCCCACCAGGGCGCCGCACATGGTTCCAGCGATGAGGGCCAGGTCGAGCGGATCCCGGACGGTGTAGCAGACGCTGCGGGCGACCTCGTCGAGGGCGCAACTCTGGTTGGACTGCCAGATCCCCATCAACATGTAGGCGCCGAACACCAGGACCGATGCGCCGGCAGCCAGACCGTCGAGGCCGTCGGCGAGATTCACACCATTGCTGGCTGCGGTGATGATGAGGTTGGACCAGATGACGAACAGCACGGCCCCGACGATGGTGCCGGCGAAGGCGAGGTCGATGGACGTGTCACGGATGAAGGAGATCGCCGTGGAGGCCGGCGTCCTGCCGTCCTCGTTGGGGAAACCGAGCGCCAGTACGGCGAAGATGATCCCGACCAGGGTCTGCCCGGCGATCTTCGCCGGGGCGCTCAGGCCGAGGCTGCGCTGCTTGGAGATCTTGATGTAGTCGTCGAAGAATCCGACGACACCCATGCCCACCATGAGCAGGAGCAGCAGGAGGCCCGACATGGAGGGCCCGGTCGACATCCCCGCCCAGATCATCAGGAGATGGGTCACGAAGTAGGCGATCAGCACGGAGCCGACAATGACTGCACCACCCATGGTCGGGGTGCCGCGCTTCGTGTGGTGGGCCGTGGGTCCGTCGTCGCGGATGAACTGGCCGTAGCCCCTGTTCACCAGCAACTTGATGAAGAGGGGGGTGCCCACGAGTGCCAGCACCAGCCCCATGGCTGAGCCGATCAATAGTGCAATCACAGCTGCAGCCCCCCCTGGAGGTCAGTTGAGCCGGGCACTGATGTTCCAGGCGTGGCGGTGGACGGTGCGTGGGTCGATGACAATGCTATCCGATCGCCCAGGAATCGAAGCCCGGCCCCGTTGGAGGATTTGAACAACACGAGGTCGCCGGGTTGCAGGGCGGTGGTGAGCATCTGCTCGGCGGCTGCAGCGTCATCGGCGAACAGGACCTCATCACCCCATGACCCTTCGAGGACGGCACCGTTGTAGAGGGCGCGTGCCCCCATCCCCACCACCAGAAGCTTGGAGATATTGAGCCGGACCACTACCCGCCCAACGGCGTCGTGCTCCGCAATTGAATCGTCTCCCAGTTCGAGCATTTCGCCGAGCACAGCCCAGGTGCGCCTGCCCCTACCGAGTTCGGCGACGGTGCGGAGCGCTGCCCGCATCGAATCGGGATTGGCGTTGTACGCGTCGTTGATGACTGTGACCCCATCAGCGCGTTCGGTCCGCTCCATGCGCCACCGGCTCTGGGGCTCCCGCCGGGACAGAACAGCGGCGATCACCGCCCCCGGAATGCCGAGGGCTGTGGCCACGGATGCTGCGGCGAGGAGGTTGGTGATCTGGTGGGTCCCGATCAGGCGTGAGGTGACCGGGTAGGCGGCGTCGTCGCCGGGGACGGTGAGCGTGAAAGCCGGGTGCCCGTCGGAGGTGGTCGTGATTGCGGTGGCCCGAATCACCAGGCCCCCGGCGGGCACCCGGGTGTCGTCGGCGGTGAAGTACAGCTTCTGCGCGCCGGTGCCTTGTTCCATCGCGAGCACGCGGGCGTCATCGGCGTTCATGATGGCCGTCCCGGTAGCGGGCAACGCCCGCAGCAGTTCGGATTTCGCCCGGGCGATATTCTCCACGCCACCAAATTCTCCAGCGTGCGCGCTGCCCACGCCCAGGACTACCCCGACGTCGGGCGCAACCATGTCGGCCAGATAGGTGATGTGCCCGATCTTCGTGGCACCCATCTCGATGATGAGGTACCTCGTGTCGTAGTCGGCGCCGAAAACGGTCAGGGGAACACCGACCTCGCCGTTGTAGGAGCCGATCGGAGCGACAGTGGGGGCCTGCTCCGACAGGATGCCTGCCAGCAGATCCTTGGTGGTGGTCTTTCCGGCCGACCCGGTGATACCGATGACGGTCAGCGACGAGTGGGCGCGCAGACGCCGCACCGCCTCGGCTGCGAGCCGGCCCATGGCCAGCACCACGTCGTCGACCACCACGGCCGGGTACTCGACCTCTCCGTCCGCGCCGGTGTCGACCACCGGGTGCTCCACCAGTGCGAGGACTGCCCCGTTGTGGAAGGCCTGCGGTACGAACTGGTGGCCGTCAGCGGTCTCTCCGGGCTTCGCGACGAACAGGCCGCCGGCCTGCAGATCGCGGGAATCCACTGTGACGGAGCTGACGGTCTGGGTCTGCCGCGCTGCGGCTGTGGGGGTCAGGTGGCCCCTGGTTATTGCCGCGATTTCGGCTGCGCTTAGTTCAATCATGACGGTCTAGGATTCTATCCTGTGGCTGGGATGGACAGAGAATCCGTAGCGTGTCAACGCCTTGGCCAACTCCACCCGATCGTCGAGGGGCAGGTTGACTCCCTTGACCTCCTGCCAAACCTCGTGCCCGCGGCCTGCGATCAGGACGGTGTCCGACGACGACGCCATGGCGACAGCGCGGTCAATCGCCTCGGCGCGGGGGTAGATCTCAAGCACCTCACAGGGCAGGGCCGCGGTGGCGCGGGCCTGCAGTGCCCCGGCCAGCACCCCCTGCCGGATCATGGCCTCGTCCTCGTCGTGGGGGTCATCATCGGTGACGATCACCACGTCGGCGAGCCGGGCAGCGGTGGCCCCCATGACGGGCCGCTTGGTTTGGTCCCGCTGACCGGTGGCGCCGAAGACGACGATCAGCCGGGCTCCGGGCACAGTGGGCTTGACCGATTCGAGGGTGCGGGCCAACGCGTCCGGGTTGTGGGCAAAGTCGACTATTGCTGCCGGGTGCTCGCCGATGAGCTGCATACGTCCCGGCACTGCTGACGAGAACGGGTCGGAGGCGTCGGCGGCGGCCTGCACGTCGGCGACGGGCACGCCCGAGGCAAGCACCATGACCGCGGCGAGTGCGGCGTTGGAGATGTTGAACGTACCCGGCAGGCCGGAGTGCAACGTCAGCCTCTCCCCCGCGTGGCCGTGCAGGGAGAACTGGTGGCCGAGCCCGTGCCTGGCCACGTCGCGAACCTGCCAGTCGGCTGGCGGCCCGGCGACTGCCGCGCCCTCACGTTCGTCATTGTCGGCGTCGTCCCGGGGATCTATGGTGCGGAGGGTGACGACGTCGGCTCCAGCGACCTCAGCCATCATCACCCCCCACGGGTCGTCGACGATGATGACCGCCTGCCGGGACCGATCCTGCTGGAAAAGTGCAGCCTTGACCGCGAAGTACTCCGCCATGGTGCCGTGGAGGTCCAGATGGTCCTGGGTCAGGTTGGTGAACCCCGCCACGTCGAACCGGACGCCGTCGACCCGCCGGTACTCGATGGCATGCGAAGACACCTCCATGGCTGCGGTCTGAATGCCGCGTTCACGCATCAGGCCCAGGATCCCATGTACCTGGGGGGATTCGGGGGTGGTGAGCGCGCTGGCTATTGGCTGGCCGCCGGCGTGGATTTCGATGGTGCCCATCAGCCCGGTGGTCTTTCCCAGCCCGTGAAGCAGCGCGTTGATGAAGTAGGTGGTGGTGGTTTTTCCGTTGGTGCCCGTCACGCCGAACAGGGTGGGACGGTGGGACCCGGTGGGCTGGCTGTTGAAGATGACAGCGGCGAGGGGGCCCACCAGTTCCCTGAGGCGGGTGGCACTGAACACTGGTGTGGTGCCAGCGGCGTCGGCAACTGCGGCCAGGCCTTCCTCATCGGTCAGCACCGCGACGGCTCCTGCCTTCAGGGCCTGGCCGGTGAAAGAGGCGCCATGTGCGCCTGCGCCGGGGAGTGCGATGTAGAGGTCGCCGGTACGGACCATGCGGGAGTCAATGGCCACGCCGGTCACCTGGGTTCGGGCGCCGTCGTCGTGGCGTCCGGGAATCGGCCGGACTGCCGGTAGCCCGGCGGGGAGGGTGCCAAATGCCTGGTGCAACGGGATGGGGGTCACCGCTGCGGGGCGCATTCCTGCGTCGGGATGCGCTGTTGGATCTTCAATTGTTGGCACGTGTGATGCTCCGGATTAGTACTCGATGGGGTAGGTCTCGGGCTTGCCTGTGGAGGGCGCAACGTTCCTGGCATTGAGCACCTGCTCCATGACCTTCTGGAAGGACTCGCCTGGGATCAGATAATACAGATCTCCCTGCGGACGCTGCAGGGTCACCACCACCACATACTCTGGGTCTTCCATGGGAGCCATGCCGGCGTAAGAAAGGGTGTACCCGTCGTAGCCGCCGGTGGCGCCGGGTGCCTCGGCGGTGCCAGTCTTGGACCCCACCCGGTACTCATCCAGGGCACCCGAGGCACCCGATCCTTCGACAGTGACAGTTTCGAGCATCTTCTGCAGCTGCGACGAGGTTTCCGGCGACACCACTTCGATGCCCTCATCCTGGGGCACCTTGTGCTCGGTGCCGTCGGGGTCAATGTAGGCGTCGATCAGGCGGGGTTTCAACCGAACACCGTCGTTGGCGATCGTCTGGTAGACCATGGCCGTGTGCAGCGCTGTCTGTGCAAGGCCCTGCCCGAAGAGCACAGTGTACTGCTGCCGGTCATCCCACTCTTCTGGTGGGGCGAGGATGCCACTGGTCTCGCCATTGAGGCCGACGTCGAGTGGCTGGCCGATCCCGAACTTGGTCAGCCAGTCGTAGCGCTGCTGCTTGCTGAGCTGCTCACCGACCATGACCGTGCCGGTGTTCATGGACTTGGCGAAGATTCCGGCAACAGTACGCCGCTCCTCGCCGTGCTCAAAAGCATCCTTGAAGGTCTGGTTACCGACGGTGTAGGTGTTGGGGAGCAGGAATTCGCTGGTCGGTTCAATGACGCCCTCCTCCAGCCCTGCGGCCATCGTGATCAGTTTGGTGGTGGAGCCTGGTTCAAAGGACGAGGTGACCGACAGGGGCTTCCGGAATTCGGGGTCGGTGGCGCCCGGGTTGTTGGGGTCCATGGTGGTGGATTCGGCCATCGCGACGATGCCGCCCGTGTCCGCTTCGACAACCACGATGTTGCCCCACTGGGCGTCGTACTCCTCCACCTGGGAGGCGATGGTCTGCTGCGCGAACCATTGGAGGTCCTGGTCGATGGTCAGTTTTACTGATTGGCCATCCTGGGCGGGAACATCCTCGTTGGTGGCGTAGGGGATGCGGATGCCATCCCCACCGATCTCGAAGGTACGGCTGCCAGCCTTGCCGGTCAGCTTCTCGTTCTGGGTGAGTTCGAGTCCTTCGTTCTCCGAGCCGACAAAGCCGACAATCGATCCAGCAACGGGGCCCGAGGGGTATGTACGGAGGCTGACCGGGTCGGCGTAAACGCCGGGCATCCGCACGGCCAGCGCAGCGTTCTTGACCTCGGGGGTCACCTCGCGGGCCACGTAACCGAACGTCTTGTCCCCAATGATCGACGCTTCAAGGGTGGCTGCATCCTGACCGAGAATCGCCGCGAGCTCGGCGATTCCCTCAGCCATGGTGAGCTCTTCGCGGTCGCCTTCGGTGTTGATCCGCGCGAACGTATCCCCCTCCGCAAGGGTCTGGTCGACGACGACGTCGAAGCGCTCCACGCTCCGGGCCAGGTAGTTTCCCTTACTGTCGAGAATATCGCCCCGCACAGGCTGGACCGGGAAGGATTCGAGCCGCTTGTTGAGCCCGGCCTGCGCCATGCCACCGAGGTCAAGGGCCTGCACCTGGAAAAGGCGGACGCCGAGAACCAGCAGGAGGACCAGGACGAAGGCGAGACCTACCCGGAGCCTTGTAGCACCGAGAGCCACCCGGAATTTGTCGTGCTCAGTTGCTGTAGCCACTTCAATGTCCTTTGGTGTCTCTTCGGTAATCGTTGACCAGGTGCGTTACCCGCCGGTGCCTTGCTGTGGTGCTGGGATCGATCCGCCGTTGAGTTCGATGGCCTGTGGCTGCTCCGCAGGGCTGATGGGCTCCACAACTTCTGCCGGCCCTTCCTCTGCAGCGGCGTCCTCGGCTGCCGTCTCGACCGTCGGAGCTTCGGCTGGTGGAGCAGCCGCGGTGGCGGTGAAAACGTCGGGCGCAGCGATGAGGGCCAACGGCTCGCCCCCCTTCGTTGCAGCTTCTGGTACTCCGGCGATTTTCATCGAATCTACATCAATGGATCCAAATCCCGGGGAAGCCACCATGCCGAGTTCCCTGGCTTCGGCGGCAAGATTCTGTGGTGCCTGCAGGTCTTCCATCTGCTGGGTCAGCGCCTGATTTTCCTGGCTCAGGGCAATCTGCTGGTTGCGCAGTTCAACGAGCTCATACTGGCTGCTGGACACCGAGATGTTGAGCATCAACACGGTTACCAGTGCTCCGACGAGGGCGATCATGCTGAAGACGGCGAAGGGGATACGGCGCCGGGCCGGGCCGGCAGGCACGAGGGAGAGCGGGGTTCTGATCTGCTGGGAGGATGCACCGCCCGTTCGGGGGGTAGCCAGCGGCGCGTAGGATTCAGCGAGTTGCTGGCTCATGATGCATTCCTGTCTCTGGTGTTTCGGGACACCTTTTTGATTCGTTCAACGGCCCGCAGTTTGGCCGAGGCCGCCCGCGGGTTTTCTTCGATTTCCTGCTCAGTGGGGGCTTCAGTGCCCCGGGTGAGTGATTTGAGGTACGGTTTGTGCTCCTCAAGCTCCACCGGGAAGCCGACGGGAGCTGAGGACCGCGTTCCGGCGGTGAAGGCAGCCTTGACGATCTTGTCTTCCAGCGAGTGGTACGACATGGCGACGGCCCGGCCGCCAACATTCAGGGACTCGAGGGCGGCGGGAATGGCTCGTTCCAGCACGGTGAGTTCTTCGTTGACTTCGATCCGCAACGCCTGGAAGGTCCGTTTGGCTGGATGGCCACCCGTCCGTGCCGCCGCTGCGGGAACCACCGCCCGAATGACGTCGACCAGCTGACCGGTCGAGGTGAAGGGCGTGTCCCGGCGGGCAGTGACGATGGCTGAGGAGATCCTGCCAGCGAACTTTTCCTCCCCCCAGGAGCGGATAATTTTCAGGAGTTCGGCCTCCGGGTACCCGTTGACGACGTCGGCCGCTGTCTGTCCTGTGCTGGTGTCCATCCGCATGTCCAATGGGGCGTCATAGGAGTAGGCGAAGCCGCGGTCACGTTCGTCGAGCTGAAGTGATGACACCCCGAGGTCGAACAGCACGCCGTCGATGAGGTCGATCCCCAGGTCATCTAGCACCTCGGGGATATCGTCATAGACGGCGTGAACCAGGTCGGTGCGGTCCGCGAAGGCTGCGAGGCGCTCCCCTGCCAGTCCGATGGCTTGCAGGTCCCGGTCAATCCCGACCAGATGGGCCTGCGGGAAACGTTCGAGGAGGAATTCGGAGTGGCCGCCCATGCCCAGCGTTGCGTCGACGACTACCGGGGTGCGGCCTGCAGCAACGGCGGCAAGGAGTGCCGGCTCGAGGAGCGAGGTGCAGCGTTCACGCAATACCGGGACGTGTCGTTCACCGGTACGGCGATCGTCGCTCATCCATTCGCTCCTTTCTCGGTGTTGTTGTGGGTCTGTCGGCGTTTCTGGTTTCTTGAGCCAGATCCCCATCCGACCCAGGCGCTGTGTCCGCCTGGGTCCGGGGAAGGTGATCCAGGTGGAACGGGCGCCGGGCGGCTGGAGATCTCGTTCAAGAAGCCGTCCTACTGCGGTGCGGGTAATGCGTGATAGTCCTAGAAGAATCCGGGGAGTGCTTCCTCGTCCGTTTCTGAGAACACGTTCTCCTTCTCGGCGAGATAGGTGTTCCAGGCTGAGGCGTCCCAGATCTCGGCGCGGCTACCCGCACCAATCACTGCAAGTTCCCGATCCAGTCCCGCGTAGGTCCGAAGCGCCTGGGGAATGGTGATTCGCCCCTGCTTGTCGGGGATCTCGTCGGAAGCCCCTGACAAAAACACCCTGCTGTAATCACGGGATTGCCGTGATGACAGCGGTGCGGCCCGCATCTGTTCGTGAAGCCGTTCGAACTCGCGCTGGCTAAAGACGTAGATGCACCGTTCCTGGCCCCTGGTGAGCACCAGCCCATCGGAAAGTTCCTCCCGGAATTTCGCTGGGAGGATCAACCTGCCCTTCTCGTCGAGACGCGGCAGATGAGTTCCGAGGAACATCTGCCACCGCCCATCCAGTCCGGAAAGCACCTTGCGGTACCACTACACTCTTATAACCACCACTTTACTCCACATCCCTCCCCCGTCAATCCATTTTGGGCTTTCGAACCGATCAATTTCCTGGCAGTTTCCTGTACTGGCGCGACTGGGGCGAGGTGGTGCGAAGTGGAGGGTTTCGACGGCCCGGGGGCGCCGCCGCGTGCTGGATCGCCCCGACCGGACGGGAAATGGCCGTTAAATGCCGATAGACCCGACTATGCGGGTCTATCGGCGGGGGTTCAACTGAAGTTTTGGGCGAAGTGGATGGAAGTGGAGGCCCCGGGGAGGGCTGCGAGCTGGTGGGGCTAGGGCTGGTCCCTCTTTCGCTCATCCCATTTTTCCTCGAGCGTACTCAAAAAGCCGCCACCTCGATTGACCGGAGCGGCCTTGGTTGTTCCTCGCGGCATGGGTGCCGATTCGCTCCCCTTGGGTCGGGTGGTGGCGTAATATACCCCTGCACCCATGATCAGGAAACCTGCCACACCAACAAGAATTATCTGGTTCGCGACGCCGAGCAGGAGCACCAGGATACCCGCCACAGCCATCAGTGCGCCGATGACAATGCGGCGCGTTGAAAGAGATCGCGGGGTGCTCGATGCCATCGAGCTGGCGAACTTTGGATCGTCGGCGTGAAGCTGCTGCTCCAGCTGATCAAGCAACCTCTGTTCGTGTTCCGAGAGTGCCATCACTGCCTCCATGCTAATAATAATTCCTGGTCCCTCACCCCAACCAACGACCACCTGACGCATCCGGTTCCCTGCCACGTTCTGCTCGGCGTAGGGGGCCTGAATCTACCCGCATTACTGGTTGAAATTAGCCTTCGCTCTAAGGATA
Organism: Arthrobacter glycogeni; assembly: GCF_054510815.1. Classification (NCBI taxonomy): domain Bacteria; kingdom Bacillati; phylum Actinomycetota; class Actinomycetes; order Micrococcales; family Micrococcaceae; genus Arthrobacter; species Arthrobacter glycogeni. The sequence continues at coordinate 14,362 of NZ_JBTNDV010000020.1, read as the reverse complement.
GAGCGCAATGCCCGCAAGGGAAAGCCACGGGCCTCCCAGCCCGAATTCACCACTGCTGAAGACACAGGGCGCCGGGTCAGGGCGCCGTATCCGGGGGGCGCCGGAAGAGTTGAGCTGGCTGGATGGCGGACTTGCCGAACCTCCGGTTGACCTGATCAAGTGCGGACTCCGCGAGGCGCCAATTCTCGTCCCGGCGGTCGATGGTGAGTTGATGGCCCAATCCGGCGGATGGTTCCAATTGATCAGCGCGCACCCCCACCAGCCGAACGCTCATCGGCCGCTCCCCCAGGGACGCCAACAGAGAGGTAGCCGCAGCATAGATGGCATTGGCACTATCGGTGGGTTCGCTGAGCCTCTTGGTCCTCGTGAGTGTCGAGAAATCCGCGTACCGTAGCTTGATCGCCACGCCACCGCACTGCAACTGCGCCGATCGTAGCCGGGCCGCGGTCCGGTGGGACAGCCTGAGCATTTCGGTGTGCAGGATTGAATTGTCGTTGACATCTTCGGCAAAGGTCTCCTCCGCCCCAAGGGTTTTTTCCTGACGGGTGACAGTCACGGTCCGCGGATCCCTTCCCCAGGCAAGATCGTAGACATGTTGCCCGGTCACACCCAAGAGCTTGCGCAGGGAGGACACGGGGGTCTGTGCGAGGTCTTCAACAGTCCGGATTCCCAGCCGTGCCAGCACCTCCTGCGTTTTGGCGCCCACCCCCCACAGGGCCGACACCGGGAGGGTATGCAGGTAGGCGACCGTTTCCTCGCCCGGGATCACCAGCAGGCCGTTGGGTTTGGATCGGGTCGATGCGATTTTGGCAACAAACTTGGTGGTCGCCGCGCCGACGCTCGCGGTGATTCCCAGTTCCCGGCGGATGGTGGCTCGGATCAGTTCACCGATGTCACGTGGCCCGCCGAGTCGGCGCATGGACCCTGCAATGTCGAGGAACGCTTCGTCGACGCTGAGTTGTTCGACCAAAGGGGTGATGGTTCCGAAGATCGACATCACATCGCGTGAGACTAACGAATACTTGTCGTGGTGGGGTTCGAGCACCACCCCCTGGGGGCACAGTCTCATCGCCGTCGACATCGGCATCGCCGATCGCACCCCGAATCGTCGCGCCTCATAGGAGGCGGAGAGGACAACTGAGCGCCCGCTCGGTGATCCAACAATGACCGGTGTGCCGATCAGGTCAGGTCGGTCCAACAACTCGACGGCCACATAGAAGGCATCCATGTCCACGTGGAGGATTGTGCACTCCGCGTGCGGAAGATTTGCCCTGGGCCCAACAGTCACCATCCAATCGTAGCCAGTTAGTAGGATAGGACAGCCAACAGATCACCCTGGCCGGCGGAATGCCCGGCGCGCCCCACGTGGACTGCCGTCCGCCCTTCGAGGAGAGCCCATGACCGACCAGAACCAGTTCGTCGACGATGGCACTGTTGACCACCTGGTAGCGCGCGAGCAAACAGCGTACCGGGCGGATGTGACGAACGGGCTTGATCTGTTCCTCGCCCGCCAGCGGGCCATTCTGGGTGGGATTACCGAGGATGCGCTGGAGCCCGCCGCCGCCATCACCCGGTTGACCGCAGGCGGTAAGAGACTGCGCGCCTTGCTCTGCTATTGGGGCTTCAGGGGGGCGGGCGGGCAAGCCGGAGCCAGCGAGCCGATCCTGGCCGGCGTTGCGCTGGAACTTTTCCAGGCAGCGGCACTGATCCACGACGACGTCATTGACCGCTCCGACACCCGGCGGGGCTCCCCCAGCGTGCATCGGCAGTTTGGTGCGCTGCACGAGCGAAACCGGTGGCATCTCAGCCCCGACCGGTTTGGCGTTTCCGCCGCCGTGTTGACCGGCGACATGTGCCTCTCCTTTAGCGAGGAGCAGTTCTCGGACATCGGGGCAGGCGCCGCCTCAGGAACCCGTGCCCGGACGATCTTCAACAGGATGCGCACCGAGGTGATGGCTGGCCAGTATCTTGATCTGCTGGAGGAAGCAGTGGGGCCTGGCCGGACGCCAGCCGAGGCCGCCGAACGTGCCCAGCAGATAATCCGGTTCAAATCAGCCAAGTATTCGGTCGAGCATCCGCTGGGACTGGGCGGCGCTCTGGCTGGCGCCGACGCCCCGCTATTGGGCGGCTACTCAGCCTTCTCGCTGCCTCTGGGCGAAGCCTTCCAGCTCCGCGATGATGTACTCGGCGTCTTTGGCGACCCCACTGTGACAGGCAAACCTGCCGGGGATGACCTGCGAGAGGGCAAACGCACCCTCCTGATTGCCCAGGCGCTCCAGGGTGGGAGCCCCGCAGACAGGACACTGCTCAACGGCAGGCTGGGACAGGCAGATCTCGACGACGACGACGTCGCCCGTCTCCGGGACACCATCTCTTCATCGGGAGCGCTGCAGGCCGTTGAAGCCCTGATCGCCCGGCATGCTGAGGCGGCTGCCCGGGCGCTGGGGCGCCTGAACCTCGATGATGTATGTCGATCGGCCCTTGCCGGACTAGCGACAGCGGCGGTCAGCCGGTCAGCCTGAGGGCAAGATGATCGGTAAAGGTCACTGAACTGGAGTGCCTATTACCAGGCTGCGGCCTGGGCTCGGCGCCGAATCTCGGTTTTCCGACCCTCGCGGAGAGCATCGATGGGGCGGCCCGGGAGAGATTCATCAGGAGTGAATAGCCACCTGACAATGTCTTCGTCACTGAAGCCTGAATCGGCCAGGACGATGATGGTTCCCTTCAGGCTGTCCACCACGTCGCCCTCGAAGATGAACTCCGCCGGAACACTCCTGACATTGCGTTCGGTACTGCGAAGGGCAATCAGCGACTTCTCGTCGAGCAGGCCGTGCACCTTGGTGATGGGCACTTCCAATTCCAGTGCCACCTCCGGGAGGTTCAACCAGGCGGGCACAAGTTCTTCTAGTTCATTCACCCCCTAAGGGTGCCAGAAGTGGGCCCCTCTCTCCACTCCACCAGGCGACACGCCGATGCAATATCAGCGGGGTGCCAAGTAACTGTTGTGCTAAGTGGCTTTTAGTGTAGATTCACAGGAGTCACACCAGCAACAGTAACAACATCAGACTCTCGCGCACCATCAGATGTTTTTGAAAGAGGTCCCCGACGGTATCGCCCGTCGGGTCTCCATTCGGCCATCGGCGCGGCCCGTTCCGTTGACCATAGATGAGGATTTAGACCATGACTGCCCAGCGTTCGTCACCGCCGCTGTTCGGATCCCAGGCCCGTGCCCACGGCACCCGCCTGCCCAGCCGCTTCACCATTGCGGTATCCACCGCCGCCATTCCCGCAGTACTGCTCTCCGCCGTCGCACTGGCACAGCCAGCAGCCGCCGCACCGGTGGCAGCAAAACCGCTTCACACCCCCCGGCTCGCTCCAGCGGCGACCGTTCCTGCCGGACTGACCATCCCGGCCAGCACGGTCGCAGCCCGGATCCCGACCTTCCTGGCACCAGCCCAGAGCGCGCCGAAGACCTACACGGTCCAGGCGGGCGACACCATCACCGGCATCGCGATGAAACACGGACTGGGAACCGGCGCCGTCCTCAAGGCCAACGACCTAAGCGTCAGCTCGATCATCTACCCGGGTCAGAAGATCAAGCTCGCCGGCGCTCCCGCCAGCGAGACCACGGCCGAGCCTGCCAACGACACGCAGCAGTCCTACGGCTCTTCCTACACGGTCAAGGCTGGCGACACACTCAGCGCCATCGCCGCCAACAACGGCGTAAGCCTTGGGACTGTATTGAAGGCCAATTCCCTGTCGATGACCTCGATCATTCACCCCGGCCAGAAGATCCAACTGGGCGGGTCAGCAGACGTCTCCGTAGCATCCACGGAGATCACCCCGGCAGCGCCCAAGCCCGCGGCGCCAGCGTCCAACGGCGGTTCCTACACCATCAAGGGCGGCGACACGCTCGGCGCCATCGCCGCCAACAACGGCGTGAGTCTCAGTGCCCTTCTGAAGGCCAACAACCTCACCGCAACAACAATGATTCACCCCGGCGCGAAGCTGACCCTTCCCGGCAAGGCGGCACCGGCTGCCGAATCCGCGCCAGCCGTTGCTGACGAAGCTCCGGCCGACCTGGTGCCGTCCACCTTCCTGCACTACACCTATCCGCGGCATGTGGTGTCGGAAGCGAACCGCAACAAGCACATCCTGAACTCGCTCCCGGTCCCCGGCAACGACGCCATGAAGTCGATCGTTGCTGACACGGCTCGCTCCATGGGCGTTGACCCGAGCCTTGCCCTCGCGGTTTCCTTTCAGGAGTCAGGCTTCAACCAGCGTGCCGTGTCACCCGCCAACGCCATCGGCGCCATGCAGGTCATCCCCATGTCGGGCGAATGGGCTTCCGATCTGGTAGGTCGACAGCTGAATCTGCTGGATCCCTACGACAACGCCACCGCCGGGGTAGCCATCCTGCAGTCACTGATCCGCACCAGTGACAACCTCGACGAAGCCATCGCTTCCTACTATCAGGGCCAGTATTCGGTGACCACCCACGGGATGTTCAGCGATACCAAGGATTACGTCGCGGCGATCACTGCACATCAGGCAACGTTCCGGTAGTAACGCCGGGAACGGCCAGCGAAGAGGGGCGGAATCGGGTGTCGGTTCCGCCCCTCTTCACGTCTGCACTTAGGATCAAGGGGTGCAGGAACGGCAGAATGACCCACTGGTTGGCTCGATTGTAGACGGGCGCTATCGTGTCCTGTCGCGCCTTGCCCGGGGTGGCATGTCGACCGTTTACCGGGCTACCGACCAGCGGCTCGATCGTGATGTCGCCCTGAAAATCCTTTACCCGCACCTCGCCGAGGACGCCAGCTTTCTCGACCGGTTTGAGCGTGAAGCGAAGTCGGCGGCACGCCTGTCCCACCCGCACGTGGTGGGCGTCCTGGACCAGGGCATAGAGGACTCCCCCGAGCGTTCGCTGGCGTACCTGGTGATGGAGTATGTTCCGGGCAGGACCCTTCGGGATCTCCTCCGGGAGAAGGGCCGGCTCACCCCACGCCTGGCGCTGGCCATGATGGATCCGGTAGTCGAAGGCCTCGGCGCCGCTCACGACGTCGGACTGGTACACCGGGACGTCAAACCCGAGAATGTTCTCCTGGCCAACAATGGTCGCATCAAGATCGCCGACTTCGGCCTGGCGCGGGCGGTGTCCACAACCACCAACACCGGAATCCTGATCGGCACCGTCGCCTACCTCTCCCCCGAACTGGTGACCGGGGGTGGTGCTGATGCCCGCAGCGACATCTACTCGGCCGGCATTGTCCTGTTTGAGCTCCTGACCGGCAAACAGCCTTTCACCGGCGACGTCCCGATCCGGGTAGCCCTGCAGCACGCCAATTCGACGGTCCCCGCACCCTCCACCCTGGTACCCGGGCTCGCACCGGACATTGACGAGCTGGTCCAATGGTGCACCTCGGTGGACCCCGAGGATCGTCCGGTCAACGGCAACGCCCTGCTCGGGGAACTCAGGCATATCCGCACCACCCTGACCGACGAGGAACTGGACTTTGAACTGCCCGGTGGCACCGCAGAGGCAGGGAGCGCAGACAACCGGCCGGGCGTCATCCCCCCGGTCATGAACGGCACGGAGGTGATCGGCACGGAGGGCGGCGGGTCTACCACCGAGGTCATCAGTTCCTCACGTGGGCGCCGACCCACCGAAGTGATCCGGGCTGACCAGTCGATGACCTCGGTCATTGCCGACGACGTCCAGCACACCCGGGCCATCCGGAACCTTCCGCAGACCCACACTGTGCCGCCGCCCGAACCGGATCCGCGAGTCCGTGACAAACAGGCAACCAAGGACTTCAAGCTCTACCAGAAGCGGCAGGCGAAAGCTGCCCAACGGCCCGAAAAGTCGCTGCACCGCGGCCACCGGGGGCGCCGCAACGCGATCCTGGTGGTGTTGCTGGTGCTCCTTGCCGGTCTGGCAGCTGGCGTCGGCTGGTTCTTCGGCGTAGGTCCGGGCGCTCTGGCGACGGTGCCCGACGTCGTCAACCGCTCGGTGGATCAGGCGGAGCTGCTGCTGGCCCGGAACGGTTTCGACGCGCCACGCTCCGAGGAAGAGTTCCATGACGACGTGGAATCAGGACTGGTGATTCGCAGCGAACCGGCCGCGCAGACCGAGATCCGCCGCTACGAGTCGGTGGACCTGTTTGTGTCAAAGGGACCCGAGCTGTTCGAGGTACCCAGCGTTGTTGATCGTGGTGAGGCCGCCGCTGCCGAACGGTTAGCGGGTGATGGATTGGCGGTAGGGAACATTTCGCGCGAGTACAGCGCCGTGGTGGAGGACGGTCTGGTCATCAGCCAGGCGCCCGCCGCCGGAGAGCAGGCTCGGCGGGGCACAGCGGTGAGCCTGGTGATTTCGCAGGGCCCCGAGCCGCTGGATGTCCCGGTGGTGACGGGGCAGCCCCGCGATGACGCAGTCGCGGCCATCGACGAGACCGGCCTTGTTGCCGCCGTCGCCCCGGAGGGTGAGAATCATCCTGATATTCCGGCGGGCGCTGTCGTTGGGCAGAGTCCTTCGGGTGGTCAGCTGACCCGGGGAGAGACCGTGAGGCTGACCCTGTCTCTGGGTCCACGCCTAATCGAGGTGCCCAACGTGTTTTCCGAGCGGGAAGAGGCGGCCGTGGCCGAGCTCGAGGCTGCGGGATTCACCGTGGTGGTGGACTACACCTTCGGCGAATCAGTTCTTGGTCTGGTGGCGGCTCAGGATCTAACCGGTGAGCAACCGGAAGGTTCGACCGTCACGATCACCGTCACGTAGCGGTTGATGTCACGTAGCGGTTGATGTCACGTAGCCGGTTCACAGACTACAGACGCAACTGAAGCGAAGCGGATTTCCGCTTCGCTTCAGTTGTGCAGATGGCTTATCGCTTGGAGAGCGCCCCAGCAACGAGGAACGCCATCTCGAGGGACTGCATATGGTTCAGGCGCGGGTCGCAGACCGATTCGTAACGTTCCAGGAACGCCTCCTGGTCCACGGGATCGGCGCCACCCAGGCACTCGGCGACGTCGTCGCCGGTCATCTCCACGTGCAGGCCGCCCGGGAAGGTGCCCAGCGAATTGTGGACTTCGAAGAAGCCGCGGACCTCGTCCATAACGTCGTCGAAGTTGCGGGTCTTGTAGCCGTTGGGCGAGGTGACTGTGTTGCCGTGCATCGGGTCGGATACCCACAGCACCTGGGCACCTGAGTCGGTGACCTTCTGGACCAGTCGGGGCAACTTCTCGCGGATATTGCCGGCGCCCATGCGGGTGATGAACGTGAGTCGCCCGGGCTCTCGGTTGGGGTCCAGCTTGTCGATAAGGGCGAGGGCGTCGTCGGGCGAGGTACCGGGGCCCAGCTTCACGCCGATCGGGTTCCGCACGCGGGAGAGGAAATCGATGTGAGCGCTATCGATGTCCCTGGTGCGCTCCCCGATCCACAGGAAGTGGGCCGAGGTGTCGTAGGGCAGCCCGGTACGCGAGTCGGTGCGCGTGAGCGCACGCTCGTAGTCGAGCAGAAGTGCCTCGTGGCTGGCGAAAAACTCCACCCGCTTAAGCGCCTCGAAGTCAGTGCCGCAGGCATCCATGAACCGGACGGCGCGGTCGATCTCACCGGCCAGCGACTCGTAGCGTGAGTGGGCAGGGTTGGCGGTGAAGCCCTTGTTCCAGTGGTGGACGAGGCGCAAGTCAGCGAAGCCGCCCTGGGTGAAAGCACGGATCAGGTTCAGCGTCGACGCCGACGTGTGGTACGCCTTGACCATCCGGGACGCGTCATGGCCCCGCGACTCGGGTGTGAACTCGTAGCCGTTGACCATGTCGCCGCGGTAGGCCGGCAAGGTGACACCGTCGCGGGTCTCGTCGTTGGAGGAGCGGGGCTTGGCGAACTGTCCTGCCATTCGTCCCATTTTGATGACGGGCAGTGACGCACCATAGGTCAGGACCACTGCCATTTGCAGGATGGTCCGCACCCGCGCGCTGATCCGGTCGGCGGTAGCGCCTTCGAAGGTTTCGGCGCAGTCGCCGCCCTGTAACAGGAATGCTTTGCCCTGCGCGGCGGCGGCCAGGCGGTCACGAAGGACGTCGACCTCTCCGGCGAAAACGAGCGGGGGGAGGGTCGAGAGCTCCTTGACGGAGGCCGAATATACGCTGCTGTCCTGCCAGGTGGGCTGCTGCGAGATGGGCAGCTGACGCCAGTTGTCCAGCATTGAGTTTGCCTGCAGGCTTGCTTGCTGAGCTGGGAGTACAGAGGATTCGGTGGGTGCGAAGATGTCAGTCACCCGTAAAGCCTAATGGGTCGGCATCGAAGGCGCCGCCGGGGCCGTCACGCAACCGGGCAATACGTCACATTGTGCCGCCCGCCACCTTCGGGAATGGCTCGGTGAACGCTGGGCGGGCGACTGCCCGAGGTGGCCTAGCGTTTCCTGGTCAGCCAACCCGGCAGCCGAAGGCTCGAAAGCCTGCTGAGTACCGACTTTTCGTTGCCGTCGCTTGGCTTCGTGGTACCCGTTGGATTCGGGGCGGCCTGGGGCTTTCCGGCATCCGTCGGCTTTCCGGCACCGTGTGGCTTTCCCGCGTCGTCGGACTTGGCCGCGTCACGGGTCTTGCCATGAGCCTTTTTTTCGGATGCCTTGGCCGCGGCGAGTTTCTCCTTGACGCTGCTGGCGTACACATCGACGTATTCCTGACCGGAGAGTCGCATCAGCTCGTACATGATCTCATCGGTGACCGACCGCTGCACGAAGCGGTCGTCGGCCAGCCCTTTGTACCGGGTGAAATCGAGGGGTTCGCCGACGATGATCCCGATCCGGCGGATGTTGGGGATGCGCCGCCCGATGGGCTGCACCTTGTCGGTCCCGATCATGGCCACCGGAATCACTGGCACCCCGGTGGCGAGCACCAGCTTCGCGACGCCGGTTTTCCCCCGGTACAGGCGTCCGTCAGGGCTGCGCGTTCCCTCCGGGTAGATCCCTAGGATGCCGCCGCTGTTGAGCACCGCCTCGCCCGCGCTCAACGAGCTCGACGACGCTGCCCCGCCGGACCGATCCATCGGGAGCTGGTTGGAGAGTCGGAAAAACATGGCGGTGAGCTTGCCCTTGATCCCTTTGCCTGTGAAGTATTCGGACTTGGCCAGGAAAATCACCGGACGGGGTACAGCGATGGGTAGGAAGATCGAGTCGGAGAAGGAGAGGTGGTTGCTGACCAGAACCGCCGGCCCGTCCACCGGGACGTTGTCCATCCCTTTTACCCACGGCCGGAACAGGAGACCCAGAATTGGACCCACGATGATCCGCTTCATGAACCAATAAAACACGCTGACAGCCTTCCTAGACCCGAACGGATCACGGCAGAGTACCCCACTGTGGATCGCGCTTTTCCTTGAGAGACTACTCTAAGGCGCGGATCCGCTGGTAAGGCATCGGTAGCAGGTGGCACGATGGTGCTATGACATCCGGTGCTGGCCCCGTCGCCTTCTCCTCCGACGGTTTTGGGGAGAGGGCGCGCGTCGGCGTGGTGATGAGCCATGGGTTCACCGGTTCCCCTGTCAGCCTGTTGGCGTGGGCCCAGTATCTGGCCGATCAGGGGTATGCGGTGCGGCTTCCCCTCCTCCACGGGCACGGCACCACCTGGCAGGAACTCGCCCGCACTCCGTGGCAGCGCTGGTACGCCAGCTATGAGGCGAGCTACCGGGAGCTGGAAGAGTCAACCGACGTGATCGTTGCCGCGGGTTTGTCGATGGGTGGAACCCTGGCGTTGCGGTTGGCAGCGTTGCAGCCGGTGGCGGGCGTCGTCGTCGTCAATCCGGGGCTGACGATCTCAGATCCGCGCGCGCGCTACGCGGGATTGTTGAAGTACTTCATGAAGTCGGTCCCGGCGATCGCCAACAACATCAAGAAGGAAGGGTTGGACGAGGGCGCCTACGCGCGAACCCCCGTCGCGGCGGTAGGCCAGCTTTACCGATTGTTCAAGGAAACGGTGGAGCGGCTGCCGTCGGTGACCGCTCCGACGCTGATCTTTCGCTCCACAGTTGACCCGGTGGTGCCGGAGAGCAGCCTCCAGGTCCTTCAACAGCGGATTGGCTCGGCGGTCCTGGAGATTGTCCGTTTGGAGAACAGCTACCATGTTGCGACCATGGATCATGACGCGCAGTTGATTTTTGAACGCTCAGCGCAATTCATCCAGCACGTGACGGCAGGTAGCAGCGCATGACATCCCGAGGCCAGGAACCGAACGAGTCCACCGATGATGCCGTATGGCAGGATCTGGTGTCGCGGCTGGAACAAACCCCGAGCGCGCCCGAGGCGGAAACTGCTCCAGCGTTGGATTCAGCGTCAGAGCAGACCGCCGATGTGGAGATGTCCGACCAAGACCGGGTTCGGGCCTTGTTCGAGAATCAGCCCCGCCGCTCCCCCGGCGGCCCGCGCGACTACACCCCCGAGGAGTCCGACGACGAGGACGAGGGGTATCACCCGCCAGAGCCACCGGCACTGGGCGCCGGGGAACCGCTCCTGGTCCTGGCCTGGTTCGGCGCCGTCGGCGGCCCCATTACCTTGCTGTTGCTCGCCATGTTCTGGCGGGCTGCGCCTCTCACCGCGATGCTGGGGGTGCTGGCGATTTTTCTGGTGTCCGTGATTTTCCTGATCCTCCGACTACCCAAAACCCGCGATCACGGCGATAACGGCGCTGAGGTTTAGCGGTTCGGTTGCCGTCCGGCGGGCAGGTGCCGTCTCGTTGTGATGCCGCACCGGCCAGCACCACGAGACCGATCCCGATGACCTGCAGCACGCCCAATTGCTGTTTGAGGATGACCAACCCCAGCAGCACACCGAATGCCGGTTCCAACGCCATCAGCGTCCCAAACGCGGTCGGGGTCATGCGGCGCAATGCGATCATCTCCAGGGCGAAGGGCAGCACGGGCAGCAGTACCGCCAGTCCCAGTGACGCCGCGAGGACGCCCGGGGTGATGTGGCCTACCGCCTGTGGGATTCCCACGATCGCCGCCGTCACCGCCGCGATCGGGATGGTCAGGGAGAGCGCGCCGATCCCGGTGAAGCGGTCCCCGATGCGCTGGGTGAGCAGGATGTACGCCGCCCAGCCGCCGGCGGCCAGCGCCGCGAAACCGACGCCGGTGAGGTTGACCGCGCCGTCCCACGGTTGAGTCATCAGCACGACACCCAGGAGTGCGACGACTGGCCAGACCAAGGCGCGTTTGCGATGACTTCGTACAGCTGCGACGGTCAACGGCCCGAGGAACTCGATGGCGACGGCGGTGCCCAGGTGGATGTGTTCGATCGCGGTGAGGAACCCGATGGTCATAACGCCTGTTGCGACCCCGAGACCGAGGATCGTCGGGACGTCCTGACGGTGGATTGAGCGTAACGGTGGGCGGACCAGCGCTAACAGGATGAGCGCTCCCATGCTCAGGCGGAGCCAGGCTGTTCCCGCAGGTCCGACAACGCCGAGGAGATCCACTGACAGGGCGGAGCCCAGCTGCACGGAGAGCATCGCGGTGATCGCCAGTCCCCACGGCGGGATGGCTATTCTTTGAGTCATGGCTTACCCGGTTCGGCCCGAACGAGGTGACTGGCAAGCTGCACGTCCGGTCCAAGCTGTTCGAGGTGGGAGCCGAGAGCATGTACTGCACGCTGCAGGGCGTCGTCGGTCATTGGCCCTAACGCGTCAACGATGAACAGCGCCGTCGTCGTGTCATCGCTGAGTTGGGTCCGCCGGCCCTGACGCCAGTTCCAGCGTCGGCAGGTCACACCGGCGTCATCGCACCAGACCACCTCACCTGGTTGCGGGTGCTCGACCGTTTCCGTCCCTCCGGTCGCGGTATCGAACAGCTCGTCACCGGTCGCGCGGATCAATCGTGGTGCTCCGATGTAACCGGCCAGGTCCTCGCCGCCCAGCGGGACCTGGTGCAAGACCGAGATCGCGTTATACAGATCGGTCAGGCGGTTCACGCGGGGCAGCCCCACGACGGCTCGCCGCACCAGACCCTCCAGACTGTTGCGCGTGCGCTGCGGTTTGGCGCCAAAACTACGGTAGGCATCGCGCCAGGCAGCGACATGGGGGAGCTGTTCCACCCGGGTTTCGTCAAGAAGGCGCCGCGCACTTGCTTCGGCGGCCTGCAGCAGCGCTTCGCTGCCCTGGTCGCTCGGGCCGGGAACCAGCCCATCGACGGCGATGATCATGGCGCGGTAGTCCGGGCGAAGCTCGAATACCTCCGTATCAACGCGGCTGGAATCCACCAGGTGCTGCAGTGCGGTCCTCCTGTTCACGGGGTACCCCCACGCTTCAGTCCAACGCCAGGCTCAAAAACAGCCAGGCTGAACCTCGCTGGTTCGTCAGCTGTTGCAGCGTAGGAGTGGGCGACGTCTCCCGGAAAGGACAACGCATCCCCGGGCCCAAGAACTATCGATTGGTCGCCTGTCTTCACAGTGATGGACCCTTGCTGCACCTGGAGGAGTTCCCTGGTGCCGAGGGAATGGGCTTCACTCTCGTGGCGGTCCCCCGAGGTCATTGTCCAATCCCAAAGTTCGACGACGTCCGGCGACTCCGTGCCCGCCACCAGGATTCCGCGGCCACCCGCCTCGGAACTCCAGAGAGTTGCTCCCTTGCCGTTGCGGGTGATCGTGACCGGCTTTGGCGTGGGCGATTCCACCAGGGCGGGGAGCCCGACGCCGAGGGCATCGCTGATTCGCAGCAGCGTTCCAACGCTCGGGTTGGCGGCGCCCTGCTCGACATTGATCAACAGCCGCCGACTCACACCGGCCGTGGTCGCCAGTTGATCGAGGGTTAACGAGCGAAACTGCCGCTCCTGTTTGACCCGTCGGCCAATTGCCGCCGCAAGAGCAGTCGTACTGTTGTCCACAAGTGCAGCTTACTGCACTTTGAGTGCACTATATCAATCCTTAGGAATTGTTCCGCTTTCCCTTGGTGGCCGAACCGATTTCGTGTCGGGCTTTTAAGCAGCTCTGGCGGATGCTCTTAATCAATACCAAACCTTTGCGCCGCACGGGCGGCCAAACTGATCCACCTCCAAACTTTTGTGCACGTCTGGCGGGTCGACCGCGGTCGCACCCACCAGATGTGCGCAAAGATTTCGCGGCTTCCGACGCCCTTGTCGCCACACCCGCCGCAGCTGCACAATCATTGGCGTGATTCCTAGGTTGAGCGCCTCGACTAGTACCCGGCACCCCAGCCCAGTCAGCAACGGCAGGATTCGGGTCAGCAGCCGATCCCGGCAGGGTTCAATGGGACGCACGGGTGTGTGCTGGGACAACAGCATGGCCGAATCATTCTTCTCAGCACTGAAGAATGAGCGTGTCTACCGGACCGTTTACGCAACGAAATCACAGGCCCGCAGCGATGTCATCCGCTACATCGAGGGGTTTTACAACAGCCGGCGCCGTCATTCCGCGCTCGGATACCGTCGGCCTAACGAAGTCCACTATGGTTATCAACAGCCAGCCTTGGCAGCGTAGAAGAATCCACTCATTCCGCTGTCCGAAATCCCCACAGCAGCCCAGGATCAACAGTCGCGAACCCGCCACACCTCACCGTTCAGCCGCAGACACGAACGATCAAGGCCATCAAGAAGCACTTCATCCTAGAAGGGTGGTGGGGTTTCTGGTGGTGGTGTTGGTGGTGGGTTGGGTTTGGTGGTGTAGGTTTCCCCGGCGGGGGAGATCGCGATGATCGTCCCTGGTTCGGGTTGGGTGTAGTGCCAGAATCCCTCTGTTTTGAACATGTGGTGACGTTTGCAGAGCGCTGCAAGATTTGAGTAACTGGTCGTCCCGCCCCGAGACCAGGGGATCGTGTGGTCGAGTTCGCAGAACACCGCCAACCGGTTACACCCCGGATGACGACAGGTCCCGTCTCTGACTCTCACAGCATCTTGGAGGTCTTTGGGGACCCGGTACGTGGTTGCATCAGCACCCAACCTGGCCCCCGTGAAGGGGTGGGTGAGGATCCTCGTAAACGACGGCGCGTGCCCAGCGAGCCTCCGGGCAGTGTCCGGGTCGATCGGGCCGTACCCTTCCAACTCACCCGGCGCATCCCCACCCATGAGGGTCAACACCGGGACCGTCACGAAAACCTTCGCCTGCACACCCCAAAACTGGTTGCCCTCACCGGACTGGTTGCCCTCCCACGACTGGCTACCCTCCCCGGACTGGTTGCCCTCCCGCGACTGGTTGCCTTCACCGGGTGCTTCGGCCTGTGACCCGGCCCGTGATCGGGTAAGAGAATCACCGGCAGCCCTCTCAGGGTTGGTCTCACCAACGGATTCCGGGCCGGCGCTGGTGAGGGCGTCGATGAGGACGTCAGCCCTGAGTTGGGTGAGGGTGCGGGGTTCGTCGGGGCCCTG